>CAIYQF010000387.1 GCA_903928325.1 uncultured beta proteobacterium
AAGCTGGCAGCCTGATTCCCGCCCGCTGCGCCTTGGATTGAGGCGTATGGCCCACCAGAGTCAAGGGCTAGCGCTTGCAAATGCTCTAGCCCTTTTTTGTGCCAGCCATTTTTCTTTAGCCCCGAGATTCCAATTTTTGTATGACCGACTTGAATGACATCGTCAGCGCGGCCAGCACTGCGTTTGCCCAGGCCAACACGCCGGCTGACCTGGAAAATGCCAAGGCCCTGTTTTTGGGCAAATCCGGACGCATGACCGAGCTGATGAAAGGCATGGCTGCGCTCAGCGTGGACGAGAAAAAGTCGCGTGGCGCTGCCATCAACGTCGCCAAACAAGCCATAGAGGCCGCGCTTACCGACCGTCGTCAGGCGCTGGCCCAAGCCGAACTGCAACTGCAATTGCAAGCGGAAGCTCTGGACGTCACCTTGCCCGGTCGCCAACGCGGCGCGGGAGGATTGCACCCGGTGTCGCTGACGCTGGAGCGCATTGAGGCCATCTTCGGCTCTATGGGTTTTGACGTCGCGCAAGGCCCGGAGATTGAAACCGATTGGTTCAATTTCACCGCGCTGAACACGCCCGAAGACCATCCGGCGCGCTCCATGCACGACACGTTTTACGTCGAAGGCGGCACCGACAAAGCGCCCCTGCTGCTGCGCACCCACACCAGCCCGATGCAAATTCGTTATGCGGTGCAGCACGTCAAAGAATACCGCGCCGCCGCTGGCGACGCCAGCGAAGGCTTGTTCGCCGGAGATATGCCCGAAATTCGCGTCATTGCCCCCGGGCGAACCTACCGTGTGGACAGCGACGCCACGCATTCGCCCATGTTCCACCAGTGCGAAGGCCTGTGGGTGGGTGAAAACGTGAGCTTCAAGGACCTGAAGTTTGTATTCACCGACTTTTGCCGCACCTTTTTTGAAAGCGATGACCTGGTCTTGCGCTTTCGCCCCAGTTTCTTCCCGTTCACCGAGCCCAGCGCCGAGATCGACATCCAGTTTGCCAGCGGGCCGTCAGCAGGACGTTGGTTGGAGGTAGCCGGGTCGGGGCAAGTGCACCCTAATGTGATTCGCAATATGGGCCTGGACCCCGAAAAATACATCGGCTTTGCCTTTGGCATGGGCCCGGACCGCCTGACGATGCTGCGCTATGGTGTTAACGACCTTCGGCTGTTTTTTGACGGCGACATCCGCTTTCTCTCGCAGTTCCAATAATTCCAACAAGAGCCTATGCAATTCCCTGAATCCTGGCTGCGGGCCTTTTGCAACCCGCCGCTCACTACCGTGCAACTCGCCCACACGCTGACCATGGCGGGGCTGGAGGTGGAAGAACTCAAGCCGGTGGCGCCGCCGTTTAGCCACATCGTAGTGGGCGAAATACGCCACGCCGAGCAACACCCCAACGCCGACCGTTTGCGGGTGTGCAAGGTGGATGTGGGCGCGCCCGAGCTGCTCAATATTGTGTGCGGTGCGCCCAATGCCCGCGTGGGCATTCGCGTGCCCTGCGCCTTGGTGGGCGCCGAGCTGCCGCCGGGTGCGGATGGAAAGCCTTTTGTCATCAAGGTCGGGCAATTGCGCGGCGTCGAAAGCCAGGGCATGTTGTGTTCGGCCAAGGAGCTGCAACTTACCGATGACCACGGCGGGCTGCTGGAACTAGCGCCAGACGCGCCCTTGGGCCAAAGCATTCGGGTTCACCTGAATTTGGACGACACCCTGTTCACCCTCAAGCTCACGCCCAATCTGGCGCATT
>CAIYQF010000388.1 GCA_903928325.1 uncultured beta proteobacterium
CCAGCGCGCAAGCCCTGGCAGCGGCGCAGCCTGCGGATTTGGGCGCCTTGGGCGTGGTGCGCCAGCGCCAGCAGGCCATTGTTTCGCTGGCCGCGGCGGTGTGCCAGGGGCAGATGGACCTCTCACCGGGCGCGCCCGTGGCTGCCACCCTGGCGCAACTGCAAGCGCTGCCGGGCATTGGTCCGTGGACGGCGCAGTACATCGCCCTGCGCGCGCTGCGCTGGCCCAACGCCCTGCCCGCCAGCGATGTGGCTTTGCACACTGCGATGGGCGTCAGAAATGCACCCTCGCCCGCAAAGGCACTGGAAAGCGCGTTCGCAGCGTTCGCCCCCTGGCGCGGCTACGCCGTGGTTCGCGCCTGGCACACCTTGGCCCACCCCGGAGCACCCACAACATGACCAAGCCCCTGAAACCCCCACCATTTCGCAGCCACTTCCACAGCCCCTTGGGCGCCATGACGCTGGCCGCAAGCAGCCACGGCCTGTGCGGCGTTTGGTTTGACGGGCAAAAACACCAGCCCGACACCAGCGCTTGGGCATACGACCCCCATCACCCCGTGCTGCTGCAAGCCCAGGCGCAACTGGCAGCCTACTTTGCGGGGCAGCGCCGCGTTTTTGATCTGCCGCTGGACTTGAGCGGAGGCACTCCGTTCCAACAATCGGTATGGCGCGCCCTGTTGGACATCGCGCCGGGCGCCACCAGCACCTATGGCGCGATGGCCCGCTCCCTAGACCGTCCGCTGGCCGTGCGCGCGGTGGCTGCGGCCATTGGGCGCAACCCGGTTTCCATCATCGTGCCCTGCCACCGCGTGCTGGGCGCGGGCGGCGCGCTCACCGGCTATGCTGGGGGGCTGGACCGCAAGGCGGCCCTTCTCCAACTCGAAAGCATTGCTTGAACCCCGCCCTTCCCCGCCCCGCGTCCTGGATTCCCGAGTTTGTGGCGCTCGCCGCCATTTGGGGCGCCTCGTTTTTGTTTATGCGCATTGGCACCGTTGCCTTTGGGCCAGTGGCCACCGCCGGTTTGCGGGTGGGTATCGCCGCCGTGTTTTTGCTGCCCATCTTGGTGGCGCGCGGCCACGCGGCTACGCTGCGCCAGCATTGGAAGCTGGTGTTTTTGGTTGGCATTAGCAATTCGGCCATGCCCTTTGTCTGCCTGACGTTCGCACTGCAATCGATCACCATCGGTCTGTCCTCGCTGCTCAATGCGACGGTGCCGCTGTTTGGCGCGGCCATTGCCTGGACGTGGCTCAAAGACCGCCCCAGCGGCTCGCGCATGCTGGGCCTGGTGATCGGCTTTGTGGGGGTGGGCATGCTGGCCTGGGACAAGGCCAGCTTTCGGCCCGACGCCTCGGGCCTGTCCAGCGGCTGGGGCGTGCTGGCCTGCTTGTTTGCCTGCTTGTGCTACGGCGTGTCTGCCAGCTTCACCAAGCGCTATATGGCGGGCCTGCCCTCACTGGTGTCGTCCACCGGCAGCCAATTGGGCGCAGCACTGGCGCTGGCCCCGCTGACCTGGTGGTTTTGGCCTCCGCAGCCAGTGCCCATGGCGGCCTGGGGCGCGGTGCTGGCGCTGGGGGTGGTGTGTACCGGCCTGGCCTACATCCTGTTTTTTCGGCTGATTGAGCGCGCCGGGCCTGCCAAGGCGCTGTCAGTGACCTTTGCAATTCCCGTATTTGCCATTCTTTATGGCGTGGTCCTGCTGGGCGAAGTAGTGACGCCATGGATGCTTGTCTGCGGCTTGGTGATTGTGGTGGGCACCACGCTGTCGACTGGCATGTGGCGCTTGCCTACCGCGCGCCAGAAACTTTCAAGTTAAGTTTTTCTTTCCCCCTCTCTCGCGCGCTGGGTGAGAGAGCGGTTGGGGGGAGAGTGGGGGAACTGGGCACCACGAGCCACTGCTTTGAGGCTTAGCCCCGCGGATGGTGCGCCGCATGCAGTTGCGCCAGCCGCTCACGCGCGACGTGGGTGTAAATGGTGGTGGTGGAAATATCCGCGTGCCCTAGCAGCAGTTGCACGGCGCGCAAATCAGCGCCGTGGTTGAGCAAATGGGTGGCAAAGGCGTGGCGCAAGGTGTGGGGCGAGAGCGCCGAGCGAATGCCAGCGGCCAGCGCGTACTTTTTGACCACCATCCAAAACATCACCCTTGACATGGCGCTGCCGGCCTGCGCGCCCTTGGTGGTGACAAACAGGTCGTCGGTTTGCTTGCCCGCGAGCAGCGCGGGGCGCGCGCTGGCCAGGTACTGGCGCAGCCACTGGCTGGCCACCTCGCCAAAAGGCACCAGGCGCTCCTTGGCGCCTTTGCCCAGCACGCGCAGCACGTTGTCGTTGAGGCCCAGATTCAGGGTCTTGAGGCTGACGAGTTCGCTCACGCGCAGGCCACTGGCGTACATCAGCTCCAGCATGCTGCGGTCGCGCACGCCCAGGGCGGTGGATACGTCGGGCGCCGCCAGCAGGGCCTCGACCTGCGCCTCGGTGAGGCTTTTGGGCACACGCAAGGCCTGTTTAGCGGCCTGGAGCTTGAGCGTGGGGTCGGTGGAGATGCGGCCTTCGCGCAGCGCCCAGCGAAAGTAGCGCTTGAATACCGTGAGTCGCCGGTTGGCGGTGGTGGCCTTGGTGGTGGCGTGGCGGGCAGAAAAATAGGCCCGCAAGTCCGCCTCGGCGCAGGCCAGCAGGCTGGCGCGTTGGCGGTGCGCGAGCAACTGGTTTAGGTCACGCCGGTAGGCTTCCAGGGTGTTGCGCGACAGGCCTTCTTCGAGCCACAGCGCGTCGATGAAGGCGTCAACCGACCCGTCGCTAGGCGGCACAGCGGCTACAGTCTGGGTCTCCATGCCGGGCTCGGCCCGTGTGACCAATCTCAATCCAATTGCAGCTTGGCGGATTCCACGACCTTTTTGTATACCGCAAATTCGGCACGAATTTGTTCGGCAAACTGCTCGGGCGTGTTGCCGATGACGATGGAGCCGGTGTCTTCAATGCGTTTTTTCACCGCCGGATCTTCCAGGGCTTTGCGCACAGCCGCGTTGACCTTGTCCACCACGTCCCGGGGCAAGCCCTTGGGGCCGTAAATGCCATAAAAAGCCATGCGATTGACCGGCTCCAAGCCCACCTCCTTGAACGTGGGCACGTTGGGCAACTGGCTCAGGCGCTGCGGTGCGGCCACCACGATGGGTACCAGGCGGTTGGCCACAATAAATGGCAAGGCCGACGGCAGGTTGTCAAACATGATGGGCACTTGCCCCGCGACGGTGTCATTGAGCGCCGGTCCCGCGCCGCGGTACGGAATGTGCGTCACAAACACGCCCACCAAGTTTTTGTACAGCTCCATCTGCATGTGGCCGATACCACCCGTGCCCGAGGACGAATACGAGTACTGGCCGGGATGCTTTTTTAACTCGGCAACAAAACCTTTGTAGTCTTTGGCCGGAAAGCCAGGGTGCACCGCGATGATATTGGGCGTTGCCGCGATGTTGACTATGGGGCTGAAGTCGGTCAAGGGGTTGTAGGGCGTTTTCGGGTTGATGGCTGGGTTGGACGCCACGGTAGACACCGTGGCAATACCTAGCGAATAACCGTCGGGTGCGGACTTGGCCGTGTCGCTGGCGCCCACCACGCCGCCGCCGCCGGCCTTGTTTTCCACCACAACCGCCTGGCCTAGCGCTTTGGCCAAAGG
>CAIYQF010000389.1 GCA_903928325.1 uncultured beta proteobacterium
CCTTGGCGCAAAGCGCGTCCGGCCAGATGGCGCTGGCCGATATTGCCAGCGCCATCAAACCCGACGACTGCCACTTTGCCCGTACCAAGCTGTTGTGCCTGGAAAACACCTGGAACGGCCACCCCATGCCCATGGACTATCTGGCGCAGGCCACGGACTTGGCGCGAGCGCACGGGCTGGCGGCGCACTTGGACGGCGCGCGCCTGTTCAACGCTGCAGCCGCCAGCGCCGCACCGGGCGATACCGTGGCGGCTGCGGCGCGGCGCATCACCAGCTACTTTGACAGCGTGTCGGTGTGTTTCAGCAAGGGTCTGGGTGCGCCGATAGGCTCGGCGCTGTGCGGCAGCAAAGAACTGATTGCCCGCGCCCACCGCGTGCGCAAAATGGCCGGGGGCGGCATGCGCCAGTCGGGCCTGCTGGCGGCAGCCGCCACGCATGCTTTGGAGCACCACCTGGAGCGCCTGGCCGACGACCACGCGCTGGCGCAGCGCTTGGCGCAGGGCTTGCAGGGTATTGACGGCTTGCAAGTGCGTTCCGCCCAAACCAATATCGTGTTTGTCGATGTGGCCGATGGCCGGGGGCCGGATTTGCTGGCCTTTCTGAAAGCGCGTGGCGTGCTGGCCACCGGCCTGATCGGTCTGCGCTTTGTCACCCACCTGGATGTGGATGCGGCGGGCATTGACCGTGCAATTGATGCCACCCGCGCGTTTTTTAGCCAAGGCGCGGCGCCCGCTAGCGCCCCCGCTGCTGGCCGCGCTGCGGTGTACTGAGCCAGCGCCTGATGCCCTTCGACCAACTCCTGCTGTTCATTGCCGCAGGCCTGCTGCTCAACCTGACGCCTGGCCCCGATGTGCTGTACATCGTCAGCCACGCGCTGCGCAGCGGCGCGCGCGCGGGCATGGTGGCTGCGCTGGGTATTACGGCGGGTTGTTTTGTGCATATTTTTGCCGCCGCCGTGGGGGTGAGCGCGCTGATGGCGGCCTCGGCCACCGCGTTTACGCTGCTCAAATGGGCGGGTGCGGCTTATCTGGTTTACGTGGGCTTGCGGTTGTTGCGGCCCGGGCCGGTCGCAGTGGTGGACCTGGGCGTGGCGCCTGCCCATGCTGCGCCGCTCCAAGACCCCAAGGCCTATCGCAGCATCTTTTTGCGCGGCTTTTGGACCAACGCGCTCAACCCCAAAGTAGCCTTGTTTTTTCTGGCCTTCGTGCCCCAGTTCATCACGCCGCAGATGGACAACAAGCCCCTGGCATTTTTACTGCTGGGCTTGCTTTTCAATTTCAACGGGCTGTGGGTGAATGTGGGCTGGGCCGGGGCCGCCGCTTTTCTTGCGCGGCGCAGCGGCCTGGTGCAGCGCAGCCTGCGCTGGCTGGACCGCGCAGCCGGTGCCTTGTTTGTAGGATTCGGAATCAAATTAGCGCTCACCACAGCGCCCCAGCCGTAAGGAGACCAACGTGACTCACGCCGTAAAAATCACCCCACAAGAAGCGCTGCAGCGCACCATCGAGCACCGCGAAATTTTCCACGACGAGATGCTGCACCTGATGCGCCAAATCATGTCCGGCGAGATGTCGCCGGTGATGATGGCCGCGCTGATCACCGGCCTGCGCGTCAAAAAAGAAACCATTGGCGAGATCACCGCCGCTGCCCAAGTGATGCGCGAATACTCCACCAAGGTCGAGGTGGTCGACAAAACCCATCTGGTGGACATCGTGGGCACCGGCGGCGACGGCGCGCATACCTTCAATATTTCTACCTGCGCCATGTTTGTGGCCGCAGCGGCGGGCGCCAAGGTCAGCAAGCACGGCGGGCGCAGCGTCAGCAGCAAGAGTGGCAGCGCCGATGTGCTCGAAGCGCTGGGCCTGAACATCAAGCTCTCGCCCCAGCAAATTGCCCAATGCATTGCCGAGCAAGGCCTGGGTTTTATGTACGCGCCCAACCACCATCCGGCCATGAAAAACGTCGGCCCGGTGCGCCGCGAACTGGGTATCAAAACCATTTTCAACATCCTGGGGCCGCTGACTAACCCTGCTGGAGCTCCGAACATCTTGATGGGCGTTTTCCATGCCGATCTGGTGGGCATCCAGGTGCGCGCATTGCAGCGCCTGGGCGCCGAACACGCCGTGGTGGTCTACGGGCGCGACGGGCTGGACGAAGTGAGCCTGGGCGCGGCCACCCTGGTGGGCGAGCTGAAAAACGGCGAGATCACCGAATATGAAATCCACCCCGAAGACTTTGGCCTGGTCATGGCCAGCAACCGCGCCCTGAAGGTGGAAACTGCCGACCAGTCCATGGCCATGCTGCGCGGCGTGCTGGACAACCAGAGCGGCCCGGCCAAAGACATCGTGGTGCTCAACGCCGGGGTGGCCTTGTACGCCGCCAACGTGGCGCCCACCATGTCAGACGGCGTGGCGCTTGCCCGAGGCGCCATCGAATCAGGCGCCGCCAAGGCCAAAATGCTGGCGCTCGTTGCCTTGTCGCAGCGTTTGGCCAGTTAGTCCCTTTTAACCACCGCACGCACTTTCAGGACAAAAAAACATGAGTGACATTTTGGACAAAATCGTAGCCGTCAAACACCAGGAAGTGGCCGCTGCGAAAAAGCGCAAACCGCTGGACGTGGTGCGCGCCGACGCCGAATCGCGCGTGCTGACCCGCGACTTTGTAGGCGCCCTGCGCGCCAAGATCGCCGCAGGCCTGCCCGCCGTGATTGCCGAGGTGAAAAAAGCCAGCCCCTCCAAAGGCGTGTTGCGCGCCGAGTTCATTCCGGCCGATATTGCCCAAAGCTACGCCGAACACGGCGCCGCCTGCCTGTCGGTGCTGACCGACATGCAATTTTTCCAGGGCAGCGTGGACTACCTGAAGCAGGCCCGCGCCTCCTGCCAGTTGCCGGTGCTGCGCAAAGACTTCATGGTCGACGCCTACCAAATCTACGAGTCCCGCGCCATGGGCGCCGACGCCGTGTTGCTGATCACGTCTTGCCTGAATGACGCGCAAATGGCGGACTTTGAAGCCATTGCCCGTAGCTTGGACATGGCGGTTTTGGTCGAAGTGCATGACCAGCCCGAGCTGGAGCGCGCCTTGCGCCTGAAAACGCCCTTGATGGGCATCAATAACCGAAACCTCAAAACCTTTGAGGTGTCCTTGGACACCACTCTGTCGCTGCGCGCGTTGGTGCCCGCCGACCGCATTTTGGTGACCGAGAGCGGCATCCAGACCCGCGACGACGTGTTACGCATGGGTGCAGCGGGCGTCAATATCTTCTTGGTCGGCGAGGCTTTCATGCGTGCGCCTGAGCCGGGCGAGGCGTTGGCCGCCTTGTTTGGCGAGGCCTAGTAAGTTAGTGAGCGCCAACGTCAAAGCGATGCTTTCCGCTGAAGTCTTGCTAGAAAAGTTTGCCGTTTACGGGCGCTTTTATGAACGGATGATCGCTGGTGTGCCCGAGCAATTGCGCGATCGATTGGAAATTGCTCCGCGAGAAATGCCCTTGGGCGAGGTCGTAGCGCGTGAGCCTGATCTGCTCGTGGTGATGATGAACCCTGGTGGCTCCAAGCCATTGAATGCGCTTTGGAATGACACTGAAGAGCACGGTCTTGTGCCCGCCGTGCCAGACCGCACGCAATACCAAATCATGCGATTGCTTGTCGCGGCACACTCGGCGGGGCTGGGTTGGAGCCATGCCCGCATCCTCAATCTTAGTGATTTGCGTACCCCCAAGAGTGCGCTGTTTATCCAAAAACTAAGCCAGTATGCGCAAGACCCCAGCCACAGCATCTTCTCAAAGAGTCGAACTCAAGAGTGCTCGGCGCTGTTTGCTGACAAGCTGACACCCGTGCTGTTGGGCTGGGGCCTCAATGCCAACGTCGGCCCTTGGGCAGACCTTGCATTACAGGCGGCTCAAGGTCACCCTCTCCTTGGCTTGTCTACAGATAGCCGCTTCTATCGTCACCCGTTGCCCCAGCGCTACGATATGCAGGTGGGCTGGCTTGAGCAAATACAGAAGCAAATTCAGACGGCCGTCTAAAAATGTCGATTACAAGTCTGATTTCTCTCGACCCTGGACTGCGTTCGGTACTTAATGGCATAATCCGGGGTTCACCTTAGGAGAGGTGGCCGAGTGGTTAATGGCAGCAGACTGTAAATCTGCCCTCTTACGAGTACGCTGGTTCGAATCCAGCCCTCTCCACCAGTGGCTGCATCGTTGCGGGGTTCGTATAGTGGTAATACCTTAGCCTTCCAAGCTA
>CAIYQF010000390.1 GCA_903928325.1 uncultured beta proteobacterium
CTGACTTCAAACTGGTAATCCTGTTTTTGTTGGAGGCTGACACTGACAAGGGATTCGCTCATGGTGGTTCCCGATCGATTAGTGGATTGCGGTTTCAAGGGTGGACTAATGCACTTCGCCTAGTGATGTTTCCTTTCGGCCAGACGGACAATGCCGAGGGCTTTGAGCACGTATTTTTCGTACACGGGTTCAGAAGTGCCATTGCGGATCTTGCGCATGAAATATTTTTCGAAGGCGATCTTGGCCAGGTGAACCCACTTGCCCTTTTTAAACCAGTTGACATTGCGTGGCGGAATTTGAGGCAGAGCGACGAAGGCCGCACCGGTGTCACCCATGTCGGCTAGGCAGATCGCGTTCCAAGTTCCCTTGGCGTGCGCGGGTTTCCCAGCCAGCTCATCAGCAATGTTGTGGCAGATCGCGCCCACCATGCTCTCAATCATGTAGCCAGTCTTAGGCGTGCCAGTCGCCACGGGCGTGGCCTCTACCGGTGGAATGGCCACGCAGACGCCAGCCGAAAAAATGTTCTTATAGGCGGTGCTGCGTTGGAACTCGTCTATCAGCACAAAACCGCGCGCGTTGCACAGTTTAGGCACGGCCGCGATGGCGTCGACGCCTTTGAAGGCCGGCAGCATCATAGATCAACGCCCCAGTTCGGAAATACAAGCACTACCGGTCGACTTACCGGTGCCAGTAACTGCCGTTTCCAAGCTCAAAGATGCAGAGCGCAACGCCCTTGCATGCATGGTTGCAAGCCACCATGGAAGCCGCGAAGAGCTTGCTAAGCAGCTTGGCATCAGTGCGCGCTCCTTGTACCGAAAACTTAAAACACTTGGCTAGCCAACTGTCCTTGAAACCCTTGGCGCCACTGCGCAGGCCTACAAGCCAAGAACTGAACTCCCCCGAATGGCGCCACCTGTCAGGCCAGATAGGTTTCGCGCAGCCGCTCTAGGTTCTGCGCGTCCAAGCCCATGCGCACTGTTAGAAACTGAGCCATCGAGCCATGGTCTTCGTCGATGGCCAGCAAGGCAGTGTGCAGAAAATCCTCCTGCACACGCCAGACCACGGCCATCACATCGGGGCTGAGCTCCGTGGTGGCGCCGGGCTCATGGCGGTAGAGCGCGTTGGTGAGCATGTAGTCGTGCAAGATATTCTCTCGCGATACGCCCAGAGCCGACAAAATTAGCGCCGCCGCCAGACCCGTTCGGTCCTTGCCTGCGGTGCAATGGAACACCAGGGGCACGTCGTGCGCCAGAAGATGGGTAAACAACTCGGCAAAGCGCTCTGAGGTGTGGCGCACAAAGCCGCGGTAGGTGGCGTGCATGGCGGCTGCGGCGTCGTCTGCTGTCACGCGGCGACCGACCTGCACTTGCGCCTGCAAATACTGCAGCAGCGTGGGTTCAATCGCTAGGCTGTGGCGCTGGACGTGCGGCAGCTGGTAAGCCTGGGCCTGGCTTTCCAGCTCGCCCCGAAAGTCAAAAGTGCGACCGATGCTGAGCGCCTGAATCTGACCAAGGTCCGCAGCGCTTAGACGCGCCAAGTGATCGGAGCGGAACATCACGCGCCAGCGCACCGTGCGCCCGCCATGGCCCACATACCCGCCCAAATCACGGAAATTGCTAGCTCCTTGCAGGGGTATGTGGCGCGCGGGTAAATCCATGGAAGGCTAACGGTTCAAAGACAAAAAATCGGGCGTGGCCCAGGTCCTATAAGACCAGAC
>CAIYQF010000391.1 GCA_903928325.1 uncultured beta proteobacterium
GCGGAGACACCCCATGAAAATCACCGACGTAAAAACCTTTGTCGTAGGCAACCCGCCGCCCGGTTTTGGCGGACGCTACTTTGTCTTTTTAAAGCTCATCACCGACGAAGGCATAGAAGGCCTGGGCGAGGTTTACAGCCTGCCCTACCATCCCGCCATCGTCGAACTGATGATCAAAGACGTGGTGGAGCGCTGCGTGATTGGCAAAGACCCCTATGACACCGAGCGCATCTGGCGCAGCGTCTACGGCAGCGGCTTTATCCAGCGGCCCGACATTTCCACCATGGGCATTCTGAGCGGCATCGAGATGGCCTGCTGGGACATAGTGGGCAAAGACGTGAACAAGCCCGTCTACAAGCTGCTGGGCGGCCAGGTGCACGAAAAACTGCGCAGCTACACCTACATCTACCCCAAAGACGGCGACCCAACCAACGTCTACGCCGACCCGGTGCTGGCCGCCGAGCGTGCCGCTGAATACCTGAAGATGGGCTTTACCGCCCTGAAGTTTGACCCGGCGGGCCCCTACTCCATCTATGACGGCCGCCAGCTGTCTTTGACCGAGCTAGACCGCTCCGAGACCTTTTGCCGCATGCTGCGCGAAGCCGTGGGCACCCAGGCCGACTTGCTGTTTGGCACCCACGGGCAAATGAGCGCGGCGGGTGCTATTCGCCTGGCGCGTCGCCTGGAAAAATACGACCCGCTGTGGTTTGAAGAACCCATTCCGCCGGACAACCAGCGTGAAATGGGCAAAGTGGCGCGCGGCACCACCATTCCGGTGGCCTGTGGCGAACGCTTGACCACCAAGTGGGAGTTCGTGCGCGTGCTCGAAGAAGGCGCAGCCGCCATTTTGCAAATGAACCTGGGGCGCGTGGGCGGCATTTTGGAGGGCAAAAAAATCGCCTCCATGGCCGAGGCCTACCACGTGCAAATCGCGCCACACCTGTACTGCGGCCCGGTGGTGGGTGCGGCCAACATCCAGATCGCCACCTGCTCGCCCAACTTCCTGATCCTGGAGAGCATCGAATACTGGCAAGGCTTCCACGCCGACATCTTGATGAAGCCGGTCCGGTGGGAGGACGGCTATGTCATCCCCTCCAACGAGCCGGGCCTTGGGGTGGAGCTGAATGAGGCCGTGGCCGAGGCGCATCCCTATACCGGGGACATGCTGCACCTCGAAATGACCCAGCATCCTGTCGTCTGATGGCCGACAATTCTCTGGACGAGTTCGACTATGTGATCGTGGGCGCGGGCAGCGCCGGTTGCGTCGTGGCCAGCCGCCTGAGCGAGAGCGGCAAGACCCGCGTGCTGCTGCTGGAAGCTGGTGGCAGCGACCGCTCCTTATGGATCCAGCTGCCCATCGGTTATGGCCGGACCTATTTCGACAGCACAATCAACTGGATGTACGACACAGCTGCGGATCCTGGCCTGAATGGCCGGGAAAGCTACTGGCCGCGGGGCAAGGTGATCGGAGGCTCAGGCTCCATCAACGCCATGGTGCATGTGCGGGGCCGACCCGAAGACTTCGACGACTGGCGTGACATGGGCAACCCCGGCTGGGGCTTTGATGACGTCC
>CAIYQF010000392.1 GCA_903928325.1 uncultured beta proteobacterium
GGCGCCGGCGGCCAGCACATCAACAAGACCGACTCGGCGGTGCGCCTGACGCACATCCCCACCGGCATCGTGGTGCAGTGCCAGGACGGCCGCAGCCAGCACAGCAACCGCGACGTGGCCTGGAAGCGCCTGCGCAGCCGCCTGTACGACTTTGAGCTGCGCAAACAGCAAGAAGCCCAGCAAAAGCTCGAAGACACCAAGACCGACGTCGGCTGGGGCCACCAGATTCGCAGCTATGTGCTCGACAACAGCCGCATCAAAGACCTGCGCACCAACTACGAGACCTCGGCCACGCAAAAAGTGCTGGACGGGGATTTGGACCCATTTATCCAAGCCTCGCTCAAGCAAGGCGTTTAACACTAGAGGGCCACAATGGCCCCACCCACAGGAGAGTTTGCCGATGTTGACATTTCGCGAAGGCCAGGCACCGGCCACCACCGTGCGCCGGGGGGACTACACGCCCCCCGCGTTCTGGATCGACACCGTAGAGCTGGCGTTTGACCTGGACCCCGCCAAAACCCGCGTGCTGAACAAAATGACGCTGCGCCGCAACCCCGACGTGCCAGCACAAGCGCTGCGCCTGGACGGCGAGGAACTGAACCTGGCGCGCGTGCTGGTCAATGGCGCGGGCACCTCGTTCAAGATGGACGGCGACAAACTGGTGCTGGAAAACCTGCCCGAGGGAACTGAGCCCTTCGCGCTGGAGATATTCACCACCTGCGCGCCGGTCAAAAACACCAAGCTCATGGGCTTGTACGTGAGCAACGACTCGTTTTTCACCCAGTGCGAGGCCGAGGGCTTTAGGCGCATCACCTACTTTTTAGACCGTCCGGACGTGATGGCGAGCTACACCGTCACCCTGCGCGCCGACAAGGCTGCTTATCCGGTGCTGCTGTCCAACGGCAACCTGGTGGACCGCGGCGACCTGCCCGACGGCCGCCACTTTGCCACTTGGGTTGACCCCCACAAAAAACCAGCCTATCTGTTTGCCCTGGTGGCGGGCCAGTTGGTGTGCCGCGAGCAACGCATCAGCGCGCTCTCGGGCAAGGAACATGTGCTGCAGGTGTATGTGCGCCCCGGTGACCTGGACAAAACCGAGCACGCCATGAATTCGCTCATGGCCTCGGTGGCCTGGGACGAGGCGCGCTTTGGTCTGCCGCTGGACCTGGAGCGCTTCATGATCGTGGCCACCAGTGACTTCAATATGGGCGCCATGGAGAACAAGGGCCTCAACATCTTCAACACCAAGTACGTGTTGGCCAACCCGGCCACGGCCACCGATGTGGACTACGCCAACATCGAGAGCGTGGTCGGCCACGAGTACTTCCACAACTGGACGGGCAACCGCATCACCTGCCGCGACTGGTTCCAGCTCAGCCTGAAAGAGGGCCTGACCGTGTTCCGCGACCAGGAGTTCAGCCAGGATCTGTGCGCAGACCCGTCGGCCCGCGCGGTGAAACGCATTGAAGACGTGCGTGTGCTACGCACCGCCCAGTTCCCCGAGGATGCAGGTCCCATGGCCCACCCGGTGCGCCCCGACAGCTATGTGGAAATCAACAACTTCTACACCGTCACCATTTACGAAAAAGGCGCCGAAGTCGTTCGCATGATGCAAACGCTGGCAGCACAAGGTGCTGAGACTTCGGGTCGCGCAGGCTTTGCGCGCGGCATGAAACTGTATTTCGAACGCTTTGATGGCCAGGCCGTGACCTGCGACGACTTTGCGCAGTCCATTGCCGACGCCAACCCCGACTCGCAATTGGCAGCCCTATTGCCCCAGTTCAAACGCTGGTACAGCCAGGCCGGCACGCCGCACCTGACCGCCAGCGGCCAGTACGATGCCGCAGCGCAGACCTAC
>CAIYQF010000393.1 GCA_903928325.1 uncultured beta proteobacterium
GGTATGTGCGGCCGCGCATTTGCTCCGCGCTTCTTGTGGATGTGGCCCAACGCGCGCATCAGCGTCATGGGCGGCGAGCAGGCCGCCAGCGTCTTGGCCACCGTCAAGCGCGACGGCCTAGAAGCCAAGGGTGGCAGCTGGAGCGCTGACGAAGAAGCTGCGTTCAAAGCCCCCATCAAAGCCCAGTACGAAACCCAGGGCCACCCCTATTTCGCAACCGCCCGCCTGTGGGACGACGGCATCATCGACCCCGCCGACACCCGCCGCGTGCTGGCGCTAGGCCTGAGCGCCGCGCTGAACGCGCCGGTGGCGGAGACGAAGTTTGGTATTTTCCGCATGTGATGTGTATGATTATTGAATTTTGTACACATTGAGGTGTTTCCATGCGAACCAATATCGAAATTGACGACAAGCTCATGGCTGCCGCCATGGCGGCCGGCGGCTTCAAAACAAAGCGCGAGGCGGTGGAAGAGGGTTTGCGTCTGGTCGCGCGGCGCAAGGTGTATGACGGCTTGCTGGCGCTGCGCGGCAAGTTGCAATGGGATGATTCCGATGAAGGCTGGGCCAAGGTGCGCGAACAGCAGGCCATGGTTGTCAATGACGCGGCACCCGCGCCTTATGTCGCCAAGGCCACCAATGCGGCACCCGTCAAAAGAGGCCGTACCAAGTGATTTTGGTGGACTCCAGCGTCTGGATTGACTTCTTCAACGGCGCATCGAACACTGCAGTGGAGCGCTTGGAGGCGCTGTTGGGCGACAGCAGTTCCACGCTGGCCACGGCCGACCTCGTCGTCTATGAGGTGTTGCGGGGCTTTCGCTCCAGCCGCCTCTTGGTGGATGCGCAGGAGCTGCTGTCGGAATTGACGCAAGTGGAGCTCGGTGGCTTGGCAAATGCACTGCAAGCCGCAGACCACTACCGCGAACTGCGCGCCCTTGGCTACTCCATTCGCAGTCCGATCGATGTGCTGTTGGCCAGCTACTGCATCACGCACGGCCATTTGCTGCTGCACCGCGACGCTGATTTTGATGTGATGGCTGCCTTGCGCGGCTTGCAGGTAGTGCGGCATTAACGAAGGCGAACCATGGATCCCCACCGCCACTTTCAAACCCTGGCCCGTTACAACGCCTGGGCCACGCAAGCCCTGCTAAGTGCGCTGGAATCTGTGCCAGAAGCCGACTACCGCCGTGATTGCGGCCTTTTCTTCCAATCCATCCACGGCACGCTCAACCATCTGCTACTGGGCGAACACCGGCTCTGGCGCGTGCGGTTTCAGGGCGATGTGCCGCAGATTGCATCACTGGCCCAAGAAGTCGAGGCCGACCGCGCTGCCCTGGCCAGTGCGCTGCAGTTGGAAGCGCAAGCATGGACGCCCCTGATCGCGGCCTGGGATGCAGCGCGTTTTGACGGGGTTCTCCAATACACCACGCTGCGCGGAACCACGCAGTCCTTGCCTTTTGCAGCTACCTTGGCACACGTCTTTAACCACAGCACCCACCACCGGGGGCAAATCACCGCCGCGTTGACTGCCATGGGGCAGCCAGCGCCCGAACTCGACATGGTTTACATGTTGCAAGCCCAAGCCCAAGCCCACACCAACCATGAAGGACCCCATGTTCACCAAAATCCTCATCGCCAACCGGGGCGAAATCGCGTGCCGGGTGGCGGCCACCGCTGCCCGTTTGGGCGTCCAAACCGTGGCGGTGTATTCAGACGCCGACGCGCGCGCGCGCCACGTGCAGTTGTGCGACCAGGCGGTGCACATTGGTGCAAGCGCGCCCAAGGACAGCTATTTGCGCTGGCAGGCCATCATTGAAGCCGCCTTGGCCACCGGCGCGCAGGCCATACACCCCGGCTACGGCTTTTTGAGCGAGAACGACGCCTTTGCGCAAGCCTGCGCCGACGCGGGCCTGGCCTTCATTGGCCCCTCAC
>CAIYQF010000394.1 GCA_903928325.1 uncultured beta proteobacterium
CGCAAGGGCATCACCTTCACCTCAGGCAAGACCTTGGACGCCGATGACGTGATCTACTCACTCAATATGCACCGTGGCGAAACCAAATCGCCCGCCAAGTCGCTTTTGGCAGATATCAAAGAAATCAAAAAACTGTCCGCTACCCAGGTGCAAATCACCATGAGCAAGGGCAATGTGGACTTGCCGTTTAACCTGAGCGACTACCACATCATCGTGGTACCCAACGGTTTCAAAGACTACAGCAAGCCTGACGGTACCGGCGCATTTACCCTCGACGAATTCCAGCCTGGTGTGCGTGCGACCTTCAAACGCAAACCCGGCAACTACTGGAAGCCCAACCGTGGCAACTTCGACCGCGTGGAACTGATCTACATTGGCGATGCATCACAGCGCACCACCGCACTGCAAACAGGCACCGTGGACATCATCAACCGCGTCAACCCCAAGACTGCTGCTTTGCTGGCCAAGAACCCAGCGGTCAAGGTGTCACGCACGCCGGGCATGGGCAACCGTTTCTGCTTCGTAGCCCACACCGACAAGTCACCGTTCACCAACATCGATGTGATGTTGGCACTGAAATACGGTATCGACCGCCAAAAAATCGTCGACAACGTCTACAGCGGCTACGCGTCCATCGGCAACGACAACTGCGTCGGACCGAAGATGAAGTTCTACAACCCCAACCAAACCATGAACCGCTTTGACCCCGAGAAGGCAAAGTTCCACATGAAGAAGTCGGGTCACACCGGCGCCGTCGAGTTGCAAGTGTCCGAAGGCGCATTCTCTGGTGCCACCGATGCCGGCCAGATTTTCCAAGAATCGCTATCCAAGGCCGGTATCAACCTGGACTTGAAGCGCGTATCGGGCGACGGTTACTGGGACAACGTCTGGCTCAAGCAGCCTTTCTGCGCGGTGTACTGGGGCAACCGCCCCACCATCGACAACCAGTTGACGTCGATCTTCTACGGTGGCAAGGGCAACCCATGGAACGACAGCCATTTCGAAAACGCCGAGTTCAGCAAAGCGCTCGAAGGCGCACGTGTCGAACTTGACCAAAAGAAACGCCAAGATCTGTATTCGCGCTGCCAGGAACTTGTCTCTCAGAACGCCGGTATGGTCAACTACGCAGTGCAAGACTACCTGGACGCACACACCACCAAGCTGCAAGGCCTGACGCCTTCGGGCCGTTACGACATGGGTGACGACCGCATCCCTGAAAAAGGCTGGTTCGCCTAAAGCCGTACAGGCGCCGGTCTGGTAACAGTCGGCGTCGTTATGCGATAAGTGAAGGGGGGTTGGGTTTGCGCCCGACCCCTTTTTTCATCCCTTTTTTTGGTACTCTCAAGGCTTAGGCATGTGGGTTCCACGGCGCCACAGGCAACGCAATTTTTTTACTACTCCATCTACCCCATGGCAAAGCTGATTGTTAACCGACTGCTGCTGGGCCTATTGACCCTGTTTGCGGTGTCGGTGCTGATATTTGTCTGCACCCAAATTCTCCCGGGCGACGTGGCTTCGGCCGTGCTTGGCCAAGGCGCTACCCCCGAAGCCTTAGTGGTGTTCCGCCGAGAACTCGGCCTGGACATTCCGGCGCACATACGTTACTGGAACTGGTTGGTCGGCGCGTTGCACGGCGACCTGGGCGTGGCGCTGACCAACAAGCGAGTCATCATTGACGACCTGCTTCCGCGCTTGCGCAACACCTTGTTTTTGGCCGGTTATGCAGCGCTGATCGCCATCCCACTGTCGGTAGGCCTGGGGGTCATTGCAGCCATCAATGAGGGTAAATGGTCGGACCGACTCGCCAATGTGCTTACCTTGATTGCCATCTCACTACCTGAATTTTTCATTGCTTATTTGTTGATCATCTTTTTTGCGGTGGACTTTCACTGGTTTCCCTCACTTGCCATGGTTTCGAACAGCATGGGCTTTAGCGAGCGGGTTTACCAGACCACGCTGCCTGCGATGACACTCACGCTGTTGGTAGCGGCGCACATGCTGCGCATGACGCGCAGTTCGGTACTCTCGGTCATGTCCACCCCCTACATCGAGATGGCGTTCCTCAAAGGTGCACCGCGCAAGCGCGTCATCGTGCGCCATGCGCTGCCCAATGCAGCAGCACCCATCATCACCGTCATTGCCCTGAACATGGCCTATCTGGTCGTTGGTGTGGTGGTGATTGAGGCAGTTTTTGTCTATCCAGGCCTGGGTCAGTACATGGTGGACGCCGTGTCCAAGCGCGACGTACCTGTGATTCAGGCTTGCGGGCTGACTTTTGCGACCGTGTTTGTCATGCTCAACACGCTGGCCGATGTCTTGGTCATCCTGGTCAATCCGCGCCTGCGCCACCAGCGCTAAGCCCATTCCACGACATATACACCATGAAACTTTTTGGACACAAGCTCACCGCTTCAGCCGCTTTTGGGCTTGGCGTTGTTGCTATCTTTATTTTGGTTTCCTTATTCACACCCTGGATTGCGCCCTACTCCGAGTCGGCCAATGTGGGTGGAACCTGGGACGAGCCTTCGATCAAACTGCTGTTTGGCGCAGACCAGATTGGCCGCGACATGCTCACCCGCATGATGTATGGCAGCCGCATGACGATTGGCGTGGCCTTGGCCATTACAACCTTGTCTTTCATCATCGGCATTCTCACGGGCCTGGTGAGCGCGGTCGTGGGTGGCTGGGTGGACGTGTTTTTCACCCGTTTGGTGGACGTGATGCTGTCCATTCCGAGCTTGATTTTTGCGCTCATCATCCTGGGCGTGTTTGGTTCCAGCATTCCAACCCTGATCATGACGATTGCGGTGCTCGATTCCACCCGCGTGTTTCGCCTCTCCCGCGCCCTGGGCATGAACCTGACGGTGATGGAATATGTCGAGGCCGCCCGCCTGCGCGGCGAAGGTCTGTGGTGGGTGATCACCCGCGAGATATTGCCCAACGCCTGGGCGCCGCTGGTGTCGGAGTTTGGCCTGCGCTTTTGCTTTAACTTTTTGTTCATCGCTGGCCTGTCTTTTCTGGGCCTGGGGATTCAGCCGCCGTATGCCGACTTGGGCGGCATGGTGCGCGAAAACGCCGCCGCCATCAACTTCGGCATGATGGCACCCATCTACCCGGCCACCGCGATTGCGCTGCTCACGGTGTCGGTGAACCTGGTGGTGGACTGGATGCTGTCCATCGACGCCCGCCCCTCCGGCGCGCAAGCCGAACTCTAAGAAAGAACGCGGGCTATGGACGACAACATCATTTTGAACATCAAGGGCCTGCGCCTCGAAAGCGTGGCAGGTAACGTGATTGTCGACAACGTCGACCTCCAGTTGCGCAAAGGCGAGGTGCTGGGATTGATCGGCGAGAGCGGCGCGGGCAAGTCCACCATTGGCCTGTCGAGCATGTGTTACGCGCGGGCCGGTTTGCATATCGCTGGCGGTGAGGTCACGCTAGGAGGCACCAACATTGCGGCCTTGGACGCCGAGGGCCGCCGCGCGGTGCGCGGCAAGCGCATTGCCTATATCGCACAGTCGGCTGCGGCGGCCTTCAACCCCGCGCACAGCCTGATGGACCAGGTGTGTGAGGCGCCGGTCTTGCACAAACTCATGACGCGTGCCGAGGCCGAAACATGGGCCTGTGAGCTGTTTGTGGCCCTGGACCTGCCCGACCCGCACAACTTTGGAGCACGCTACCCGCACCAGGTTTCGGGCGGCCAATTGCAGCGCGCCATGGCGGCCATGGCCATGTCCTGCCGCCCGGACGTGTTGGTGCTTGATGAACCTACCACCGCGCTGGACGTGACCACGCAGATAGAGGTGCTGATCCTGCTCAAGTCGCTGATCCACCGCTACCACACGGCAGCGCTCTACATCACGCACGACCTGGCGGTGGTGGCCCAGGTGGCCGACCGCATCAAGGTGCTGCGCCACGGCAAAGAGGTAGAAGAAGGCCTGACCGAACAAATCTTGCACCGCGCTACCCAGGACTACACGGCACGTCTGGTCGCAGTGCGTGGCGCCGCAGCCAGCGAGCGCGCGGTGGCAGCCACTGTGAAGCGCCAGACGGTGCTGTCCATCACGAATTGCCACGCCTACTATGGCGACTTTCATGTCGTGCGCGGCGTGTCACTAGACGTCAACCTGGGCGAAACCGTGGCCGTGGTGGGCGAGTCGGGCTCGGGTAAATCGACACTGGCGCGCATCATCACCGGCCTCTTGACACCACGCAGCGGTGAGATTCTTTTTCAGGGCAAGGCGCTACCCCTAGCGCTAGGTGGCCGCAGCAAGGAACTCAAACGCACCATTCAGCTGGTCTACCAGATTCCGGATGTGGCCATCAACCCACGCCAAAGCGTGCAGGATATTGTGGGCCGCCCGGTGGAGTTTTACTTTGGCGCCGGCCGCGCCGAGGTGCTCGCGCGCGCCAAGGAGCTGATGGCGCTGGTGGAGCTGCCGCTGGAGTTTCTCGATCGCAGGCCTGGACAGCTCTCGGGGGGGCAAAAGCAGCGCGTCTGCATTGCGCGTGCGCTGGCGGCCAAGCCCGACCTCATCATTCTGGACGAGCCCACTTCGGCGCTGGACCCGCTGGTTGCGGAAGAAATTTTGACACTCTTACGCAAATTGCAACGCGAATTGGGCCTATCCTACGTGCTCATTACCCACGACCTGGACGTAGTGCACCGCATTGCGCACCGCACCGCCGTGATGCTGCAAGGCCAGTTTGTCGCGTTTGACGAGACCGACAAAATCTTCGACCACCCCGAGCATCCCTACACGCAAAAGTTGATTACCGCCGTGCCGGAAATGCGTGTGGACTGGTTGGACGAGGTAATGGCCAAACGGCAGACGGCTGCGGCCTGAAATTACCTTTTTAGACGTTGGAGTCGGGAAACGAGGCCTTGCGCCGGTTCACATAGTCCAGCACCGCCTCGTCGGCGGCAGCATCCAGCGCCGGGGGCACGTACTCGGCCAACTGCTTTTTCCACAGCGCATTGGCGCGCACTGACAAGTCCGCCGAGCCTTCTGCTTCCCATTGCTCGAAACTGTTGTTGTCGGTAATGGGCGAGCGGTAAAACGCGCTCTCAAAGTTCGCTTGGGTGTGGGCGCAGCCCAAAAAGTGCTTGCCGGGGCCGACTTCGCGGATGGCGTCCATGGCCTGGCCGTTCTCGGACACGTCCACGCCGCCCAAGAGCGTGTGCATCATGCCTGCCTGGTCGCAGTCCATGATGAATTTTTCGTAACCCATGGACAATCCACCTTCGAGCCAGCCCGCCGTGTGCAGCACAAAGTTGACGCCACCCAGGCAGGTTGGGAGCATGGTGTTGGCGGCCTCGGACGCCGCTTGCGCGTCGGCAATCTTGGAGCCGCACAGCCCACCACCCGAGCGAAACGGCACGCCCACGCGGCGTGCCAGCGCAGCCATCACGTACAGCACCAGCGCAGGCTCGGGCGTGCCAAAGGTGGGCGCACCCGATTGCATGGAAATGCTGGAGGCAAAACTGCCCAACACCACCGGCGCGCCGGGGTTCACCAACTGCACAAAGGCCATGCCGGCCAAGGCCTCAGCCAAGGTCTGTGCGCAGGTGCCCGCCACCGTGACGGGCGACATGGCACCGGCCAGGATGAAGGGCGTGATGATCGTAGCCTGGTTGGCGCGCGCATACACCTTGGCCGCACCGAGCATGGTGTCGTCAAAGGTCATGGGCGAGTTGGCGTTGATCAGGCTGATGCACACCGTCTTGTTTTTGCCGGTCAGCGGATCGATGAACTGGTCGCCAAACAGGGCGCGGGACATCTCTACCGTGTCGTGGGCGCGATCCGGGTGGGTGACCGAGCCCATATAGGGCTTATCGCTGTACTTCATGTGCGCGTACACCATGTCAAAGTGGCGCTTGTTCACCGGCAAATTCACCGGCTCGCAAATCGTGCCGCCCGAGTGGTGTAGC
>CAIYQF010000395.1 GCA_903928325.1 uncultured beta proteobacterium
ACCGGTACCGCGCGGCTGACGCGCGCCGAGTTCATGAAGTTTCGCAACCTCGAGTTTGTGCGCGCCGAACAGGCCATTGGCGCCAGCCACGCTCGCATCATCTGGAAAGTGATCTTGCCCAACGCCTTGCCGCCGCTGATTGTGTCGGCCACACTGGCCATTGGCTCGGCGATATTGTTTGAGGCCGGCCTGTCGTTCTTGGGATTGGGCGACCAGAACCGCATGAGCTGGGGCCTGATGATTGGCGCCAGCCGCCAGTACGTGCTGAGCTGCTGGTGGGCGGTGGCGTTTCCCGGCGCGGCCATCTTCGTCACCGTGCTGGCGGTCAGCCTGATTGGCGACGGGCTGAACGACGCGCTCAACCCCAAACTGCGAGAGCGCTGATGTCCACGCCCAAGACAGACGTCCTGCTTCAAGTGCACGACTTGCGGGTCGAGTTCAAGACCCGGCGCGGCACGGCCACGGTGCTGGCGGGAGTGGATTTGGCGGTGCACCACGGCGAAACGCTGTGCGTGGTGGGCGAATCCGGCTGCGGCAAAAGCATGACGGCGCTGGCGCTACTGCGCTTGATACCGTCGCCGCCCGGGCGCATCAGCGCAGGGCAGGTGCTGTTTGGCGGCGAAGACCTGCTGCAAGCCAGCGACGCGCGCATGCGCGAGGTGCGCGGCAACCGCATCTCCATGATCTTCCAAGAGCCCATGACCTCGCTCAACCCGGTGTTTACCGTGGGCGACCAGATTGGTGAATCCCTGCGCCTGCACGCCGGGCTGATCGCGGATGCTGCACGCGCCCAGGCTATTGAGATGCTGCGCCAAGTGGGCATTGCGGCGCCCGAGCGGCGGGTGGACGAATACCCGCACCAGCTCTCGGGCGGCATGCGCCAGCGGGTGATGATTGCCATGGCGCTGGCCTGCCGCCCCGACATCCTGATCGCCGACGAACCCACCACCGCGCTGGACGTGACGGTGCAGGCCCAGATTTTTGACCTGCTGCGCGCGCTGCAGCGTGACAAGGGCACGGCCATTGTGCTGATCACCCACGACATGGGCGCCGTGGCCGAAATGGCCGACCGGGTGATGGTGATGTACGCCGGGCGCGTGGTGGAAGAAGGCCTGTGCGCCCAGGTGCTGGGCCAGCCCGGCCACCCCTACACGCGCGGCCTGATCGACTGCCTGCCCGCACTCGGCAGCAGCCAAAGCGGCGAACGCCAGGCCCTGGCCGAGATTGCCGGCATGGTGCCCTCCATCTGGGACTTGGGCACGGGTTGCGCCTTTCGAGCGCGCTGCCCGCAGGCGCAAGACCGCTGCGCACACCAGGTGCCCCCCATGGCTGCGCTGCCCGACAGCAGCGCCACCGCACCGCACCGCAGCGCCTGCTGGTTGCACCAAGCGAGCACCGCATGACCACGGCCACGCCACGCGCCAACCCGATGGAACCGCCCCTGCTGCAAGTGCAAGACCTGCAAGTGCACTTTGCCCGCCCGCGCACGGGCTGGCTGCAAAAGCCCGAGGTGGTGCGCGCGGTGGACGGGGTGAGCTTTTCCATCCCGCGCGGCACCACGCTGGCGCTGGTGGGCGAGTCCGGCTCGGGCAAAACCACCACGGCGCTGGCGGTGATGCGCCTGGCCGCCATCACCGCAGGCCAGGTGCAACTGGGCGACACGCTGCTCAGCGGCCTGCAGGGCGAGGCCTTGCGGGCGGCGCGGCGGCGTTTTCAAATCATTTTTCAGGACCCGTTTTCATCCCTCAACCCGCGCGAGCGCGCCGGGGCCACGGTGCGTGCGCCGCTGGACCTGATGCACATCGGCACGCCCCAAGAGCGCCAGGCGCGCGTGGACGCGCTGTTTGAGGCCGTGGGCCTGCGCCCCGAGCAGCAGCAGTTGTTTCCCCACCAGTTCTCGGGCGGGCAGCGCCAGCGCATCAACATTGCGCGCGCTCTGGCCACCAGCCCTGAGCTGGTGGTGTGCGACGAGCCGGTGTCGGCGCTGGACATTGCCATTCGCGCCCAGGTGCTCAACCTGCTGGTGCGCCTGCAAAAAGAGCGCGGCCTGACCTATCTGTTTATCTCGCACGACATGGCGGTGGTGGAACATATCTGCGACGAAATCGCGGTGATGTACCTGGGCCAGATCGTGGAGCGCGCCCCGCGCCAGGCCTTTTTTGCCCGGCCGCTGCACCCCTACAGCGTGGCGCTGATGTCGGCCGTGCCCACGGTGCACGGCGGGCGCGCCCGCGCGGCGCAGCGCATCAAGCTGGTGGGCGACCCGCCCAGCCCCATCAACCCGCCGCCCGGTTGCCGCTTTGCCAGCCGCTGCCCGGTGGCCGAACCCGCCTGCAGCGCCGAGCTGCCGCCGTTGCGCGAGATTGCGCCAGGGCATTGGGTGCGGTGTCGGCGGGTGGAGCTGGTGGATGACCGTCCAGTGGCGCCACTGCAGTTGCCGCAGGCGTGAGTTCTCCCTCCGTCCCTTGCACTTTTGTAGGATCGCGGCTAACTCGGTTTGGTAATGCGGCTTGGTAAGCTGTGGCTTGGTGGATTAAGAAAACCCTATGCTGTTAACTTATACCGCCGTCGAGCACACGCTGCCGTCCAAAAACAATGGGGTTCGTCAGACCTTGTTGCTGCATCCGTTTACCCGTACGCATCAATGCCCCCAAGGCCTCAACCCCCCCCTCCCGCGTGCATTGCACCGCGCATCTATAGTTGGCCTGCACCAAGCCTGGTTTGCCCGGCGCGGCAGTTTTACCTTTTCCCCCCCTTTGTGAGTTCGCCCATGACCACCACCATTTACGCCGCCCGCACCATCCTCACCATGAACCCGATGCAGCCGCAGGCCACGCACGTGGCGGTGCGCGATGGGCGCATTTTGGGAGTGGGCGACCTGGCTACGCTGGCGCTGTGGGGGCCGTACACGCTGGACACGCGCTTTGCCGACAAAGTGCTGATGCCCGGCCTGGTGGAAGGCCACTGCCACCTCAAAGAAGGCAGCATGTGGGACATGCACTACCTGGGCTGGTTTGACCGGCGCGACCCGCAGGGCAAGGTGTGGAGCGGGCTGCGATCGATGGAGGCGGTGGTCAACCGCTTGGCCGCGATTGACGCGCAAATGCGCGCCGACGGTGCCAGCCCCACCGAGCCGCTGATCGCCTGGGGATTCGACCCGATTTACTTCGGCGGCGAACGCATGACGGTGGAGCACCTGGACCGCGCCAGCAGCGCGCGCCCCATCGTGATAGCCCACGCCAACGGCCACCTGATGAACGTGAACACACCCATGCTCACGCTGGCGGGCATTGACGCGGACAATGAGGTCGAAGGCGTCATCAAATTTGCCAGCGGCGCGCTGGCGGGCCAGCCCACGGGCGAGCTGCAAGAGCCCGCCGCCATGTTTTTGGTGATCCGCAAGGTGGGCGACGCCGGGCTGCTCTCGCCCATGACGGTAGAGGGCGTGAAGTCCTTTGCCGCGCTGGCCTGCATGCAGGGCGTGACCACCGCCACCGACCTGGTGAACAAACTCACCGACGCCGACTGCCTGACCTTGGAGACGGCGCTGGCGCAAGACGACTGCGGCGTGCGCATCTTGCCGGCGTTTCAGGCCTTTCATGGCACGCACGGCGCGGCACTGGGCGCGGCCCATGTGCAGTCCCTGGTGGCCCGCAACACCGACCGCCTGCGCTACGGCCTGGTAAAGATGATGCTGGACGGCTCCATCCAGGGCTTTAGCGCCCGGCTGCGCTGGCCGGGCTATTTCAACGGCGCGCCCAACGGCATCTGGGTGACGGCCCCGGCGCAGTACGAGGCCGACTTTGAAACCTACCACCGCGCGGGCCTGCTGGTGCACACCCACACCAACGGCGACGAGGCCAGCGAGGTGGCCGTCAACGCCATTGAGCGCGTGCTGACCCGCGCGCCGCGCGCCGACCACCGCCACACCTTGCAGCACGCGCAAATGGTGGACGCACCGCTGTTTCGCCGCATGGCCGCGCTGGGCCTGTGCGCCAATTTGTTTGCCAACCACCTGTGGTACTGGGGCGACCAGCACTACGAGATGACCATGGGCCCGGACCGCGCCCACCGGCTCGACGGCTGCGCCAGCGCCCTGGCCGCCGGGGTGAACCTGGCCATCCATTCCGACGCGCCGGTCACGCCGCTGGGGCCGCTGTTTACCGCCTGGTGCGCAGTCAACCGCGTCACGCCCCAAGGCCGCGTGCTGGGCGAAGCCGAACGCATCAGCGTGGAACAGGCGCTGCGCGCCATCACCCTGGGCGCGGCCTGGACGCTCAAGCTGGACCACGAGATTGGCAGCATTGAATGCGGCAAGCGCGCCGACTTTTGCGTGCTGGAAGACGACCCGCTGGCCGTGGAGCCGATGCGCCTGAAAGACATTGCCGTGTGGGGCACGGTGCTCTCAGGCCAGGTGTTTCAAGCCCGTGGCGCCTGAGGCCGCGCGCCAGGCGGCGGCCGAGGCGACCGTAGTCAGGCGCCTACCGCTGACCGTGATTGGCGGCTTTTTGGGCGCGGGCAAAACCACGCTGCTGCAACACTGGCTGAGCCACGCCGCAGGCCAGCGCCTGGCGATATTGGTCAACGACTTTGGCGCGCTCAACCTGGACGCCAGCCTGATTGCCGCGCAAAGCGGCGACACCTTTGCGCTGACCAATGGCTGCGTGTGCTGCCAAATAGGCGACGACATGGGCCGCGCCCTGGGCCAGGTGCTGGACCGCGGCCACGACTTTGACGGCGTGGTGATTGAGGCCAGCGGCGTGTCCGACCCCTGGCGCATTGCGCAAATGGGCCGCGCCGACCCCGGGCTGTGCTTGGACGGCGTGATCGTGGTGCTGGACGCCAGCTGCGCCCTGGCCCAAGCCCAGGACCCGCTGCTGGCCGACACCCTGCTGCGCCAGGTGCGCGCCGCCGACCAGCTGGTGCTCAACCACGCCGACGAGGCCAGCGCCGCACAACTGCAAGCCCTGAGCGACTGGCTGGAGGGCGTGGCACCCGGCGTGGCCCAGTGGCCCACCAGCCGCGCACAAGTGCCGCTGGCGGTGCTGAGCAGCGCCGCACTGACCGACGCGCCGCGCTGGACCGCGCGCCACGCGGCACCGGGACCGCTGGTCACCGGGCAGCCAAGCCAAGCCGCCACGGCGCACACCGCGTCGCTACCGGCACCCGCGCACGCCCAGCAGTTCGCCAGCTGGTCCTGCCAGCCGCAGCGCCGCTTTGCAAGCAGTGCGCTCCAGGCCTGGCTCAAAGCCCCGCCACGCGGTCTGCTACGCTTGAAAGGCTGGGTCGCGAGTGACCAGGCGTCAGGGCAGTGGCTGGAAGTGCAATTTGCCGGGCGCCAGGGCAGCGTGCGCAAATGCGCAGCGCCTGCCGACGGGGCGGCGCTGGTGGCCATCGGGCTGGCGCAGCAGCTGCCCACCCTTGAACTCAATTCCTTTTTTGGAGACCGCTGACATGGCAAACCACATCACCATCCTCGACGGCGGCATGGGCCGCGAACTCAAGCGCATGGGCGCGCCGTTTCAGCAGCCCGAATGGTCGGCGCTGGCGCTGCTGGAGGGGCCGCAGTTTGTGCGCCAAGCGCACGACGCCTTTGTGCAAGGCGGGGCGCAGCTCATCACCACCAACAGCTACGCGGTGGTGCCGTTTCACATCGGCCAAGAACGCTTTGAAGCCCAGGGCGTGGCGCTGGCCCGACTCTCTGGCGAACTGGCCCGCGCCAGCGCCGACGCCGCGCCGCACAAGGTGACGGTGGCGGGCTCGCTACCCCCGGCGCTGGGCTCCTACCGGCCTGATTTGTTTGAGCACGCGGCCTCGGTGCGCATCCACCAGGCACTGATCGAGGGCCTGGACGCCACGGTGGACGTGTGGCTGGCCGAGACGCAAAGCTCGATTGCCGAAATCCGCGCGGTGCATGCCGCCCTGAAAGGCAACCCCAAGCCGCTGTGGATCTCCTTCACCCTGGACGACGAGCCCGAGGGCGACACGCCGGTGCTGCGCTCGGGCGAACCCGTGGACCAGGCCGTGGCCGTGGCGCTGGAACTGGGCGCCCAGGCGGTGCTGTTCAACTGCAGCCAGCCCGAGGTGATGGAAGCCGCCGTGGTGGCCGCCAAGCAGGCGCTGACACAGGCGGGTTCGGACATCGCCATTGGCGTGTACGCCAACGCCTTCCCCGCCCAGTCCAAAAAAGCCACGGCCAACGCCGTCATTTTGGATATCCGCGAGGACCTGGACCCGCTGTCTTATGTGGGCTGGGCGCGGCGCTGGGTGGACCAGGGCGCCACCCTGGTGGGCGGCTGCTGCGGCATTTCGCCCCAGCATATCGCCGAGCTGGCACGGCATTTCGCCTGAGCGACTGCCACAGCGTCCATCGCCCTGGGGGGCAGCTACAGTGGCAATTTTTGAATCAAGGACCCTGACGTGCGCATTTGGCAAAAACCCATCTCTGTAGAAATCCTCACCCAAGGCACCGCCAACACGGCGGACAGCCACCTTGGCATTGAGTTTGTGGAGGTGGGGGACGACTACATCGTTGGCCGCGTGCCGGTGGACGCGCGCACGCGCCAGCCCTATGGCCTGTTGCACGGCGGCATCTCGGTGGTGCTGGCCGAAACTCTGGGCTCGTGTGGCGCGGCGTTTTCCACGCCACCAGACTACCGCGCGGTGGGCCTGGACATCAACGCCAACCACCTCAAGGGCGTCAAGAGCGGCTGGGTGACCGGCACCGCGCGGCCCGTGCACCGGGGGCGCACCACCCATGTGTGGCAGATTGAGCTGCGCGACGAGGCGGGCGATTTGACTTGCCTCTCGCGCATCACCATGGCGATTTTGGCCCCGCGCTAAATGCACCACCGCACTGAAGTGCACCGCTTCACCCTTGGCCCCGTACCCTGGAGACCTGTGCATGCTTAAACACCACATCGGGCTGGCCACCAAAGGCTTGCTCATCCTCCTGCTGCTCGCGGGCCTGGGGTTTTGGGCCGTGGGCGGGCGCCCCGGCGTGATGCTACTGTTTGTCAAATACGTCGTCCGCAAAGACTACGGCCCCACACAAACGGTGGTGTGGCGCGTGCCTGCGTCCAGCGCAGCCGCAGCGCGCGGACCCAATGTGCTGCTGATCGTGGCCGACGACCTGGGCTTTAACGACATCACCTTGCATGGCGGCGGCGTGGCCGGGGGCAGCGTGCCTACGCCCAACATCGACTCGATTGCGCGTCAGGGCGTCGACTTTTTGGCCGGCTACGCGGGCAACGCGACTTGCGCACCCTCGCGCGCAGCCATGATGACCGGGCGCTACCCGACGCGCTTTGGTTTTGAGTTCACGCCCACGCCCAAGCAATTCATGAAGGTGCTGGCGTACACCGCCCAAAGCAACGAAAACGAGCCCATGGTCTACCACGCCGAGCGCGAGGCCGATTTGATTCCCTATGAGGACATGGGCCTGCCCACGACCGAGGTGACACTGGCACGCGCGATGCAAGGCGCGGGCTACCGCACCCTGCACCTGGGCAAATGGCATTTGGGCGACAGCCCGCAATTTCGCGCCTATGCGCATGGCTTTGACGAGTCACTATCGCTGCTGCATGGAGCGTCGATGTTCTTGCCCGAAAACGCGCCAGACGTGGTCAACGCCAAACAAGACTTTGACCCGATCGACAAATTCTTGTGGGCTTCGCACCCTTGGGGCATCCGCTTTAACGGCGGCCAGCCGTTTCAGCCCGCACGGTACATGACAGACTACTTGACCGACGAGGCCATCAAGGCCATGGACGCCAACAGAGCGCAGCCCTTCTTCATGTACCTGGCCTACAACGCACCGCACACGCCGCTGCAAGCCACCAAGGAAGACTACGACGCGCTGGCCCATATTCCCGACCACACCACCCGCGTCTACGCCGCCATGATCCGCTCGCTGGACCGCAACATCGGTCGCGTGCTGCAGCACCTCAAAGACCAGGGGATGGACGACAACACCCTGGTCATCTTCACCAGCGACAACGGCGGCGCGGGCTACATCGGCGTGCCCGACCTGAACAAGCCTTACCGGGGCTGGAAAGCCACGTTTTATGACGGCGGCATCCACGTGCCGTTTTTCATGCGCTGGCCCAAAGGCCTACCCCAGGGCGCCAGCTACGCCCAACCCATCAGCCACATGGACATCTTCAGCACCGCGTTGGCTGCAGCCGGAGCCAAGCCGCCTGAGGGCAAATCCATTGACGGGGTCAACCTGTTGCCTTTCCTTAAAGGCCAGCGCGCCGACGCGCCGCACCGCCAGATTTTCTGGCGCACCGACACCTACCTGGCGATGCGCGAAGGCGACTGGAAGCTCCAAGCCATGCAGCGCCCCAAGCAAGATCTGCTCTACAACCTGGCCACAGACCCCGGCGAGAAGACCGATCTGGCAAGCCAACAGGGTGCACGCCTGGCCGCCATGAAGGCCGAGCTGCTGGCCTTCAATGCCCGCCAGGCCAAACCCCTGTGGCCCTCGCTGGCCGAAGGGCCTATTAGCATCGACAAGACGCTCAAAGACCCGGCCAAACCGGGCGACGCGTACATTTATTACTCCAATTAGCCTGCCATTGGAATGACCGGCCCGACCTGATGGATATGGAACCGTCTCTATTGCCCCACGATCCCTTTCACGGGCAGCTGCAAGCCGCACGCGCACTGGTGGCCGACAAGCAGCTCAAGCAAGGTCGCGCCGCGTGCGAGGCCATCCTGGCCGAGGATCCGGGGCATTTTGATGCGCTGGTGTTGTTGGGCGTGGTTCACTCAAAAAGCCAGCAGGCAACCGCTGCGGTCGAGGCGTTTTGCCGCGCTCTGGAGGTTCGCCCGGCAAGCCCTGCGGCCTACTACGGCTTGGGCGTTGCCATGTGCCAGCTCCAACAGTTCGCCGCCGGCATCGAGTGCTTTGACCAGGCCCTGGTGCACCAACCAGGCTACGCGGCGGCACTGTGTGACCGCGCCAGTGCCTTGGGCGAGATGGGACGCTGGAGCGAGGCGCTGGCAGGCTATGAGCAAACCCTTGCGCTTACACCCCAGAACGCCGAGGCGCTGGGCTTTCGCGGCAGCGCCTTGCTTGCGCTGGGGCAGGTGGGCGCGGCCATCGCCAGCTTGGGCCAGTCCCTGGCCCTGGAGCCGCTGGCGCCAGCTACGCATCTGAATTTGGGCAATGCCTACCAAGCAGCAGGGGACTATGGCCAAGCACTTGCCAGCTACGACCGCGCGCTGGCACTCCAACCCCACTACCTACTGGCCTACAGCAACCGCAGCGTGGCGCTCAAGCACCTGCACCGCCTGGACGAGGCCCTGGCCAGCTGCGAACAGGCGCTGGCGCTGGACCCCGGCTACGCCGATGCACAGTGGAACAAGGCCCTTACCTTGCTGCTCCAGGGTGATTTGCGCGCCGGTTTTTCCGGCTACCAATGGCGCTGGAAAACGGCGGCCTTTGCGGCCATTGACCGCCACTTTCCCCAGGCCCTGTGGCTGGGCGACGTGCCCGTGGCGGGAAAAACCGTTTTACTGCACCCGGAACAGGGCTTGGGCGATACGCTGCAATTTGTGCGCTATGCCAAGGCCGTGGCCGACCTGGGCGCACATGTGGTTTTAGAGGCAGAGCCCGCATTGTTCGACCTGTTCAGCGGTTTGGACGGCGTGGCCACCCTGGTGCGCCAAGGCGATGCGCTGCCGCCGTTTGATTTGGTTTGCCCCTTGTTGACCCTGCCCGTGGCGCTGGGAACCGACTTGGCGTCGGTGCCAGCGGCCGTTCCCTACCTGCGCGCACGTGCCAGCGACCAGGCGGCATGGAGCCAGCGTCTGGGGCCCAAAAACGGCCTGCGGGTGGGCCTGGTATGGAGCGGCAGCCCCAGCCACAAAGATGACCACAACCGCAGCCTTCCCCTGGCAACGCTCCTAGATGCCCTGCCCGACGGCGCGCAGTATGTCAGCCTGCAAAAAGACGTGCGCGCCAGCGACCAGTCGGCCCTGGAGCGCGCCGGTCTGGCCCACTTTGGCCCGGAGATTGGCAGTTTTTCAGACACGGCTGCCCTGTGCGCGTGCATGGATGTGGTGATTTCAGTGGACACTAGCGTGGCCCATTTAAGCGGTGCGCTGGCGCGGCCGACCTGGGTCTTGCTGCCCTATTTGCCCGACTGGCGCTGGCTGATGGACCTAAGCGACTCGCCGTGGTACCCCAGCGCACGCCTGTACCGCCAAAGCACGCCACGCGACTGGTCTGCGCCTTTGGCTGCAGTGCGCGCCGATGTGTCAGCCTTGATGGCCTAAGTTTGGCGCGCCAAACGTTCACTCTTCCAGTACACGTCGTCGCCCTGGCTGCCGTCGCTGCGGTGGCGGTTCAAGACCCGCGCCAGCACAAACATCAGGTCCGACAAGCGGTTGAGGTATTGGCGCGGCGCCTCTTTGAGCGCCTCTTCGTTGCCCAGCGCCACCACCGCG
>CAIYQF010000396.1 GCA_903928325.1 uncultured beta proteobacterium
GCTGATTTGCGCGCCCGGGTGCCGGTGCGCACCACCGCGCCGCTGGCCGTGACCACTTCCAGGCCCAGCACGTTCTCGCGCATGGTGCCGTAGCGCACGGCGTTGGTGCCGCTTGCGCGCGTGGCGCACATGCCGCCCAGGGACGCGTCGGCGCCGGGGTCAATCGGAAAAAACAGGCCGCTGCTTTTTAGCGACTCATTGAGCTGCTTGCGCGTCACACCGGGCTGCACCGTAACAGTCAGGTCCTCGGGGTGAATGGCCACGATCTGGTTCATGCGCCCCAGGTCGATGCTGATGCCGCCTTGCACCGCCAGCAAATGCCCTTCGAGCGACGATCCCACGCCAAAGGGAATCACCGGCACCCGGTATTGCGCGGCTAGGCCCACGGCGGCAGCCACATCGGCGGTGGACTCGGCAAACACCACCGCAGCGGGGGGCGGCACATCAAACACCGATTCGTCACGCCCATGCTGCTCGCGCACGGCCAGGGCGGTAGAGCAGCGCGTGCCAAAGTGCGTCTGGAGCGCGGCGATGAGTTCGGGCGGGACGTTGCGCTGATTGATCTGGGGCAGCAGCGCATGCGGGGTGGACGGGGCGTTCATGGGCATTCTCCAGGTGGCTTTTGTGCGGTTGAGGCAGTCCAAGGCGCAGCATAACGGCTCCCAAGGCCCTTGCCCACACTGGCTTTCACCGCCCCTTAAGATGCCCCACCCCCATCCCGGGGCCTCCACCCCAACCGAGAACCCATGACTATGACCATTTCCATGTACCAAGCCAGCGTGCCCCGCCTGGCCAATAGCCTGAACAACCTGATCCACATCCTGGACAAAGCGCAAGCCCACGTCGAGGCCAAAAAGATCGACCCGGCCGCGCTGATCGACTTTCGCCTCTACCCCGACATGCTGAGCTTTCGCCGCCAGGTGCAAATCGCCAGTGACACCGCCAAGGGCGTGGTCGCCCGTCTGGCGGGCGTGGAAAGCCCGGTGTTTGAAGACAACGAGCGCACGTTTGAAGAACTCAAGGCCCGCGTGGCCAAGACCGTGGCCTATGTGCAGAGCTTTACGCCCGCGCAGATTGACGGCACCGAGGACAAAGACATCGTCACCAAACGCGGCGACAAGGAAACGCATTACAAAGGCATGCAGTTTTTGCTCGGCCACGCGCTGCCCAATGTCTACTTTCATGTGACAACCGCCTTTGCCATCCTGCGCCACAATGGCGTGGAGATTGGCAAACGCGACTACTTGGGCAACCCTTAAGTCGCCAGCGCCTTGCCCCACCCGCGCTGGCAAAGACCGGCGCGGCGTACCAAAAAAACCGGAGACAACAACGATGTTCCCTACCGCCTTCCCCACCGCAATCGCCGGCAGCCTGCCCAAACCCGCCTGGCTGGCCGAAACCCAAAAGCTTTGGCCCCAGTGGAAGGCGCAAGGCGCCGAACTGATGGAGGCCAAGGGCGACGCCACGCTGCTGTGGGTCAAAACCCAAGAAGACCTGGGTCTGGACGTGATTGGCGACGGCGAGCAGGCGCGCCAGCACTTTGTGCACGGTTTTCTGGAGCAAGTGGAGGGCATTGACTTTGAAAACAAGGTCACCATGGGCATACGCAACAACCGCTACGACGCCCAGGTGCCGCAGGTGGTGGGGCCGCTACGCCTTAAAGGCCGGGTGCACGCGCTGGAGGCGCGCATGGCGCGGGCCCACACCAAACGCACCCTTAAATTCACCCTGCCCGGCCCGATGACCATTGTGGACACCGTGGCCGACCGCTTTTACGGCGGCGGGCGCGACGGCAAGATCAAAATGGCCTTTGCCTTTGCCGAGCTGCTCAACCAAGAGGCGCTGGCCCTGCAGGCCGACGGTGTGGACATCATCCAGTTTGACGAGCCGGCCTTCAACGTCTACATGGAAGACGCCGCCGACTGGGGCGTGCAGGCGCTGGAACGCGCCGCCCAGGGCCTGACCTGCAAAACGGCGGTGCATATTTGCTACGGCTACGGCATTGCCGCCAACATGGACTGGAAAAACACCCTGGGCCACGAGTGGCGCCAGTACGAAAAAGTGTTTCCGGCCCTGGCCAAAAGCAGCATTCAGCAAGTGAGCCTGGAATGCTTTCACTCGCACGTACCTATGGACCTGATGGCCTTGCTCTCGGGCAAGGAAGTGATGGTGGGCGTGATCGATGTGGCGTCTGACGTGGTGGAAACCCCTGAAGAAGTGGCCGACACCATTGGACGGGCGCTGCAGTTTGTGCCCAAGATGAAGCTTATTGCCTGCACCAACTGCGGCATGGCGCCCATGAACCGCGACATCGCCCTGCGCAAGCTCGAAGCCCTGGCCCAAGGCGCGGCGCTCGCGCGCCAACGCTACGCCTGAGGAGCCCTGCATGAGCACACCCCAATCTGTGTTGGTAATCGGCGCTGGAGACGCCACCGGTGGCGCCATCGCCCGGCGCTTTGCCCGCGAAGGCTTGGTGGCCTGCGTCACACGGCGCCAGCGCGACAAGCTTGAGCCCTTAGTGGCGCAGATCGAGGCCGAAGGCGGCCAGGCACACGCCTTTGGCTCGGACGCCCGGGTTGAGGCCGAAATGGTGGCGCTGGTGGAAGGCATTGAGCGCGACATTGCGCCCATTGCGGTAGCAGTGTTCAACATCGGCGCCAACGTGCGCTTCTCGGTGACAGACACCACCGAGCGCGTGTACCGCAAGGTGTGGGAAATGGGCGCGCTGTCGGGCTTTTTGATGGGCCGCGAGGTGGCCAAAGCCATGCTTAAGCGCGGCCAGGGCACGATTATTTTTACCGGCGCCACGGCCAGCTTGCGCGGCGCGGCCGGGTTTTCGGCCTTTGCCGGGGCCAAGCACGCGCTGCGGGCACTGGCGCAAAGCATGGCGCGCGAACTCGGCCCCCAGGGCATTCACGTGGCGCACACGGTGATTGACGGGGCGATTGACACCCAGTTCATTGCCGAGAACTTTCCGGCGCGCTACGCCCTGAAAGACCAGGACGGCATCCTCAACCCCGACCACATTGCCGAAGCCTATTGGCAGTTGCACCGCCAGCCGCGCAGCGCCTGGACGCACGAGCTGGATTTGCGCCCTTGGATGGAAAACTGGTAAGCGCACCCCACCCCAACCGCCCTTCCCCCCAACAACTCAGGAGCTTGCATGCAAAAAACCGTGGAATTCTTCTTTGACTTTGGCAGCCCCACCACCTACCTGGCGCACACGCAACTGCCCCAGCTGGCATTGGATACCGGCGCAAAAGTGGTTTACCAGCCCATGTTGCTGGGGGGCGTATTCAAAGCCACGGGCAACGCCAGCCCGGTGACCGTGCCCGCCAAGGGCCGTTGGATGGGCGCCGACATGGCGCGCTTTGCACAGCGTTACGGCGTGCCCTTTGCGCACAACCCGTACTTTCCTATCAACACCCTGACGCTGATGCGTGGCGCCACGGGATTGCAAATGCGCGACCCGCACGCACTTATGAACTACGTGGACGCCGTGTTCCAGGCCATGTGGGTGCAGCCGCGCAATATGGGCGACCCAGCGGTCATGGCTGAGGTGCTGGGGGCCGCTGGCTTTAGCGCCGAGTCCTTTACTAGCTTGGTGGCCGACCCTGAGGTCAAGGCCCAACTGGTGGCCACCACCGAAGAAGCGGTGGCGCGCGGCGCGTTTGGCGCACCTACGTTTTTTGTGGGTGAGCAGATGTTTTTTGGCCAGGACCGGCTGGACTTTGTGCGCCAGGCGCTGGCCACCTAAGCGCGGGCCAGGCAATGGCTCAGGTGCTTGCGCTGGCGATGCGGTTACGGCCGTTTTTCTTGGCCGCGTACAAAGCACCATCGGCACGCGCCACCAGGGCCTGTGCCGATTCCGGTATGCAGCACTGGGCCACGCCGCCAGACACCGGGACCCGGCCAATTTTTTCACCCGTGGCGCGGCGCGTCATCAACATATTGTGCACCTGGGTTCGCAAGGCGTTGGCTTGTGCAAGCCCGGCTTGCAAGTCGCGGCCGGGCAACAGGACGGCAAATTCTTCTCCGCCATAACGCGCAGCCATCTCGCCCGAGGCCAAACTCTCCTGCAAGGTGCGGGCCACGATGCGCAGCACCTCGTCCCCCACCTGGTGCCCAAAGGTGTCGTTAAAGGCTTTGAAGTGGTCGATATCCACCATCAGCATGCAAAAGGCTGCGCCCTGCGCGTCGGCCTCTTGCCACAGGCGCTGAAGCTCGGCGTCAAACGCCTTGCGGTTGGGCAGGGCGGTCAAGCCGTCGGTGAGCGACTGCTTGCGCACCTGTTCAAACTCGCCTTGGAGCTGCTGCATGGCCTGGGCCGAGCGCTCCAGTTCAGCGGCGAGTTGATGGTTGTGAGCGATCATGTCGCCAGTGCTGTCCAGCACCGACTGCAAGGTGGTGCGCATGGCCAAAACGCTGTCGGTGTGGCTAAGCGTGTGCGCGGCCTCTTCCAGCGCGCCGCGGTAGCGTCCGGTGGCGGTTTTTGCCTGCGCGAGACGGCTGCTAAAGCCGTCCATCGTGGCCTGGATGGTGGCAGTGGCCTGGCGCGCGACTTCGCCCTCATGCGCATTGCTTAAAAACTCCTGGTGGATGGCGCCGCAGCGCTGGTCGGTCAGCGCCTGTGGGTCGGCACCCATGGAGTCGATGGCGCGCACCACGTCCAGATTGGACTGCGCGTAATAGGCGTACCACATCTCAAAATTGTGCGGCACCGGCTGCAGACCCTGCTCCCGCATGCGCACCAGCGCCCGGTTGGCACACAGCGCCACCGGATCGTGCGCAGCGAAGTACGGGGCATCCGTGGGCGGTGGCGCGGTTTGCAGGCTAGTGTCCATGTTAAAAACATTATATTAAATGTTTTTAACATATTAATATAAAAAATTATTAAAAATTGAAACAAGGCCTGGTTTCGCGACGCACCCGCTGCGGTTGCGGGGTCTTGTCCGGTCGCCACGGGGGCCTGTGGATAATCGCCCCATAGCTACAAACCCGAGAGACTCGCACCATGCACCGTGTCGCCATCAGCAGTACCGGCCTGTTTACGCCGCCCGAAACCATTAGCAACGCCGAGTTGGTGGAGGCGTACAACCAGTATGCCGCCCTGGAAAACAGCCGCTTCGCCATGGAGATCGCCGCTGGAACCCATGCCGCGCTGACCGATTCGAGCGTCGAATTCATCGAAAAAGCCTCCGGCATCCAGCGCCGCTACGTGATGGACAAGGCCGGCGTGCTTGACCCCACCCGCATGCGACCGCGTTTTGCGCCCCGCCCGGATTCTGAGATTTCCATGATGGCCGAAATCGGCGTGCAGGCCTGCCAAGCTGCGCTGGACGCCGCAGGCAAAACCGCCGCCGACGTGGACGGCCTGATTTGCGCTGCGGCCAATATGCAGCGCCCCTACCCCGCCATGGGCGTGGAAATCCAGACCGCGCTGGGCATCAAGGGCTACGCTTTTGACATGAACGTGGCCTGTTCTTCGGCCACTTTTGCGTTGGAACTGGCGGTCAACGCGGTGCGCACGGGCCAGGCGCGGGCGATTTTGGTGGTTAATCCTGAGATCACCTCGGCGCACCTGGCCTGGAAAGACCGCGATTGCCACTTCATCTTTGGCGACGTGTGCACCGCCATCCTGGTAGAGCGGCTGGATTTGGCACCCGCCGGCGCGTTCGAGATTTTGGGCACGCGGCTCCTGAGCACGTTTTCCAACAACATCCGCAACAACCAGGGCTTTATGTCCCGCGCCGAAGACCGTGAGCCGGACGAACGCGACCAGTTGTTTCGCCAAGAAGGCCGCAAGGTGTTCAAGGAAGTCTGCCCCATGGCGGCCGACCACATTGCCGGGCACCTGGAGTCGCTGGGCTACACGCCTGCCGACGTGCGCCGCTTCTGGCTGCACCAGGCCAATTTGTCCATGAACCAGTTCATCAGCCGCAAACTGCTGGGCCGCGATGCCACCGTTGAGGAGGCGCCGGTCATCCTAGACGAGTTCGCCAACACCGCGTCCGCCGGTTCCATCATCGCCTTTCACCGCCACAAGGCGGACATTGAAGCAGGCCAAGTGGGCGTGATCTGCTCGTTTGGCGCGGGTTATTCGATTGGCAGCGTGGTGGTCAAAAAGCTGTAAGCACCTGGCAATACGGCGCTGCGAAGGCGCCTTTGATTCAGGCCAGCGGGCGCTTGAGCCGTATTTCTTCGATCTTGACGCCGCCAATCGATACGGTTTTGGCGCTGGGCATTTCGCGTTTGAAACCGGCGTTGGTGAAGAACTGCATGGCGCGCTCATTGGCCAGGGGCAGCCAGATGCTCACATCGGTGCAGCCTTCTTCGATTAGCCCCTCGCGCGCGGCGTCCCACAGCGACAGGCCTACGCCCAGGCCGACAAAGTCGGCATCGGCATAGATGGACCAAATTTCGCCCATGGTGGGCTTGGTGCCTTCGTCGCGGCTGCGGTCAAAACCGACAAAACCGACGATGCGCTCACCATGCAACGCGACCAGCACCTGCGGTTCGGCGTATTCAATGGCTTCCCGCCAATACGCCTGGCGTTTGTCCAGGGCCATGGTCGGCACGGTAACGTCACCCAACAGGCCCCGGTAGGCCTCCTGGACCGTGGCGTTGTGGAGTTCAGCGATGGCACGCGCGTCGCGTAAAGCAGCCGGAC
>CAIYQF010000397.1 GCA_903928325.1 uncultured beta proteobacterium
CGGCTTCGATCTTGGCGTCCAGCGCCAAAAAGCGCGCGTCGTAGGTGCCGGGCTCGAAGATGAAGGCAGCAGAAATCATGGAACACCCACTTTCTGGACGAGCGGCACCGCCACCGGCCCCCCCGACAAACGCTTGCCCAAAAACACCACCGCTACCACCGCCAGGGCAAAGCCCAGCGTCATCACTTCCAGTGGCTCGCCCAAGAGCGGAACGGCGGCCAGAATGCTAAAAAAGGGCTGTATCAACTGCACCTGGCTCACGCGCAGCGCGCCGCCCAAGGCAAGACCGCGAAACCAGGCAAAAAACCCGGCCCACATGGAAAACACGCCCACATAGCCCAGCGCCAGCCACGAAGTGGTGCGAATCGCCTGCTCAGGCCAATGCAATAGCGCGCCGGGCACGGTCAGCGGCAGCGCCATCACGCACACCCAGCAAATCACCCGTTCGGCGCCCAGCGCGGGCGTTACCTGCGCGCCAAACACATAGCCCACCGCCGCTGACGCAATAGCGCCCAGCAGCAGCAAATCGGCCCATTCCAGGCCAAAGCCCTGGCCGCTCTGGTGGGCGCGCAGCAGCGAGAACGCCGCCACCAGCAAGGCGCCCAAGCCCGCGCACAGCCAAAACCCCAAGCGCGCCCGCTGGTGCAGCACCCAGGCCGACATGGCCGCAGTGGCCAGCGGCAGCAAAGCGGTAAACACCGCCGCGTGGCCCGACGTAACCTGGCGCAGCGCCAGGCCCAGAAACAAGGGGAAACCAATGGCATTGCCCAGCAGCGCCATCAGCAGCGGCAGACGCTGGGTGGACAAGGGCCACGGCGAGCGCGTGACCAGCAAAAACACAATGGACAAGCCCCCAGCCAGCGCCGCGCGGGCAAAGGTAATAAACCAGGCTGAGAGCTGCGGGTCTGCGGCCGTGCCGGTGGCCAGCCGCGTCATGGGCAGGGTGACGGCAAAGATTGCTACGCCGATCACGCCCAGCCACAGGCCCAGGGTTTCTTGTTTGGAGTTCATCTGCCTGAGTGTAGACAGGCGCCAGCACCGACATGGGCGCTTACAGCGTCCCCATCCAGCAAGCCGTAGCCACCAGCACCCCTGCCATAGCCCGGTTAAACCAGCGCAGGCGCAGCGCGGTGGTCACGCCGTCCACCACCGGGCCGCTGAGCCAATCGCGCAGCAGCGCGCCCATGGCCGCATACAGCAGGTTGCTGAAAAAGCCAAAGGCCAGCATCAGCGGCAGGGTGATGGCAAAGCGCTGCATCGCGTCCTCGCGCCCGGCCAGCCAACCGGCCACTACGGTGAGCGCCAGCATCCAGGCCTTGATGTTCAAAAACTGCAGCGCCACGCCTTGGGTGAAGGTGACCTGCAGGCGCGCCAGGTCAGCCTGCGCCAGTGTGCGGCTGCCCCAAAGCTTGGCCGCCAGCCACAGCAAATAGGCCACGCCCAGCGCCTGTATGGCCAAACGCAACCCCGGCACGGCCACCACCACCGCACCCAGGCCCGCAGCGCACAAAGTAAACAACAAGCCCCAGCCCAGCGGCACCGCGCAAACAAAGCGCAGCGCGTGCTTGAGCCCCATGTTGGCACCCAGGGCGGTGGAGAGCGCGGTATTGGGGCCGGGGGAAAAGCTGGCGGCGGTGGACAGCAAGAGCAAGGCGGTGAGTTCGGCAGGGGGCATGGGGATGGACTGTAGCGACAAAGCCCGGGCCTCTGCGGCCACAAGCGCTGTCAACTTCCACGGCCTGCCGCTGCTGCTACAGCACAAGGCGCAAATGCACGCCCGCTCTAACCCGCCCTTGGGCAATATCGGCAGCTGCCCAAGTAGTATTGCTTAACTCTTTACCCAGATCAGCGCAAACACCATGCCCACCACCCAGCCAGCCGCCAGTCAGGCCAAACGCCCCCACATCCTGTTCATCATGGCAGACCAAATGGCCGCACCCCTGCTGCCCTTGCACAACCCGGCGTCCGTCATACAGATGCCGCATTTGTCCCAACTTGCCGCCCAGGGCGTGACCTTTGACTCAGCCTATTGCAACAGCCCGCTGTGCGCGCCCTCGCGCTTTAGCCTGGTCAGCGGGCAGTTGCCCTCGCGCATTGGCGGCTTTGACAACGCGTCCGACTTTCCCGCCGACGTGCCCACCTACGCGCACTACCTGCGCAACCTGGGCTACCGCACGGCGCTCTCGGGCAAGATGCATTTTTGCGGCCCCGACCAGTTGCACGGCTACGAGGAGCGCCTGACCAGTGACATCTACCCCGCCGACTACGGCTGGGCGGTGAACTGGGACGCGCTGGAAACGCGCCCCAGCTGGTACCACAACATGGCCTCGGTGCTGCAAGCGGGCCCTTGCGTGCGCAGCAACCAGCTCGACTTTGACGAAGAAGTGGTCTTCAAAGCCCGCCAATACCTGTACGACCATGTGCGCAACACGCCCGAGCAGCCGTTTTGCCTGACCGTCTCGATGACGCACCCGCACGACCCGTACACCATTCCCGCCGAATATTGGGACTTGTATGAGGGCGTGGACATTCCCATGCCGCGCACCGTGATTGCCCAGGCCGCGCAAGACGCGCATTCCCAACGCCTGCTCAAGGTGATTGACCTGTGGGACAAACCGCTACCCGACGAGGCCATAGCCCGCGCGCGGCGCGCCTACTTTGGCGCTTGCAGCTATGTGGACAGCCAGATTGGCAAGCTGCTCAAAACCCTGGACGACTGCGGCCTGCGCGAGGACACCATCGTCGTGTTCTCGGGCGACCACGGCGACATGCTGGGCGAGCGCAGCCTTTGGTACAAGATGCACTGGTACGCGATGGCCGCGCGCGTGCCGCTGGTCATCCACGCGCCGCATCGTTTTGCCGCGCACAAGGTGGCAAACAGCGTGTCCACCATCGACCTGTTACCCACGTTTGTCGAACTGGCCGGTGGCACGCTGGACGCCAACCTGCACCTAGACGGCCGCTCGCTC
>CAIYQF010000398.1 GCA_903928325.1 uncultured beta proteobacterium
TCCGACATGACGTTGCGGATGGTGGCCGGCGACAGCTCCAGGCCCGAGGCCTTAGACAAGGTTCGGCTTCCCACGGGTTGGCCGTCGGCGATATAGCGTTCAACCAGCGCCTTGAGCAACAACTTGGAGCGATCATCGAGCATCGAAACATTTTAGTGATGTAATTTGCCCATGAAACCCCGCGTGAAGTCTCAATTTCGCCATGTCGCCGTGATCGGCAAGTACCAAATGGCGCATGCCGCCAACGCAGTGGCAGCCTCGCGCGCGACGCTAGACGAGATTGCGCACTTTCTAATGGACCAGGGCTGCGAGGTGGCCATGGAGGCCGATACCGCCGCCAAGCTGGGTCTGTCCAACTACACCGCTTTGGCCGTGGACGCCATCGGGCGGCACTGCGACCTGTGCCTGGTGGTGGGTGGCGACGGCACCATGCTGGGCATAGGACGCAGGCTGGCGCAGTTCAAGGTGCCGCTGATCGGCATCAACCAAGGGCGCTTGGGCTTTATCACCGACATCGCGCTGGACCACTACGCTGCCACGCTGGCGCCCATGCTGACCGGCCACTACGAAGTTGACGACCGCAGCCTGATGCATGCGCAGGTGATGCGCGATGGGCGTTGCGTTTTCTCGGCTCTGGCCATGAACGACGTGGTAGTCAACCGGGGCGCCACCTCGGGCATGGTGGAGTTGCGCGTCGAGGTGGATGGTCATTTCGTGGCCAGCCAGCGTGCCGACGGCCTGATCATCGCCACGCCCACCGGATCGACGGCCTACGCCTTATCGGCCGGGGGGCCGCTGCTGCACCCCTCCACGCCGGGATGGGTGCTGGTGCCTATCGCCCCGCACACGCTGTCCAACCGCCCGCTGGTGTTGTCGCATGGGGCTGAAATAGCGATCGAAATCGTCTCCGGACGCGACGCTAGCGCCAACTTTGACATGCAGTCGCTCGCCAGCCTGATGCACGGCGACCGCATCGTGGTGCGCCGCTCAGAACACCAGGTGCGTTTTCTGCACCCCAAAGGCTGGACGTATTTCGACACGCTGCGCCAAAAACTCCATTGGAACGAGGGAGGCACGTAAACCGTGGGCCTCAAACGCATCGTGCTGCGCGATTTTGTGATCGTGGAGGCGCTTGATCTGGAACTCGCCAATGGATTTACCGTGCTCACAGGCGAGACCGGCGCCGGAAAGTCGATTTTGGTCGACGCACTGCAACTGCTTACCGGCGCGCGGGCCGAAGCAGGCCTGATCCGCGAGGGCGCGCCCCGCACCGAAGTCAGCGCCGAATTTGACTGCCCCGCCCGCCTGGAAGCCTACTTGGCCGACGCTGGTTTTGACGCTAACGAAACGCTGCTCTTGCGCCGCAGCGTGGACCTGGGAGGCAAAAGCCGCGCCTGGATCAACGGCAGCCCCGCCACCGCGCAGCAACTGCGCCACCTCGGCGAGCAGCTACTCGACATCCACGGCCAGCACGCCTGGCAAAGCCTGGCGCGGCCCGAGGCCGTGCGCGGCCTGCTCGATGGCTATGGGCGCATCGCCAGCGCGCCGCTGGCGGCCTTGTGGCAGGCCTGGCGCCAGGCAGACAGCGCGCTGGAATCCGCGCTGCAAGCCCAGGCCGCGCTGCAGCGCGAACGCGATCGCCTAGCCTGGCAAATCGGCGAGCTGGAAAAGCTCAAACCCCTGCCCGACGAGTGGGACCAGCTCAACGCCCAACACAGCCGCGTGGCGCATGGCCAAACCCTGCTGGAGGCCAGCGAGTCGGCGCTGGCATTGCTTTGCGGCGATGGGGCCAGCGCATTGACCCCCTTGCATGGTGCGCTGCAGCAACTGCTGGGCCGGGTGCATTTGGAGCCCGACTTCCAAAGCCCGGCAGACGTGTTGGCGTCCGCCCTGGCGCAGGTCGAGGATGTAGCCCATACGCTGCGGAGCTACCAGCGCCACATCGAGCCCGACCCGGCGCTGTTAGCCGAGCTCGATGCCCGGCTGGCGCTTTGGGTTTCTTTGGCCCGGCGCTACAAGCGCAGTCCGGCCGAGCTGGCAGACACGCTGGCCGACTGGAAGTCCGAGCTAGTGGCGCTGGAGGCCGCCAGCGACCTAGAGCGCCTGGAGCGCGCGGTACAGCACACGCATGCAGCCTATCTGCAAGAGGCACAAAGTGTCTCCCTCGCCCGCGCCGAAGCGGCCAAGCGCCTGGAACGGGCTATTACCCAGGCCATGCAAGGGCTGGGAATGCAGGGTGGGCAGTTCGTGGTCGCGCTCCCGGCCCTCGAAAAACCCCAGCAAAGCGGCCTGGAGGAAGTGGTTTTCATGGTCGCTGGCCACGCTGGGAGCACGCCCCGCGCGGTGGCCAAAGTGGCCTCAGGGGGCGAACTCTCGCGTATCGCCCTTGCGATTGCCGTGACCACCAGCCAGCTGGGCGCTGCGCCCACACTCATTTTTGACGAGGTGGACGCTGGCATTGGCGGCACGGTGGCGCACACGGTGGGCCAGCTCATGCAGCAACTCGGCTGCGACCGACAGGTGCTGGCGGTGACCCATTTGCCCCAGGTGGCGGCCTGCGCAGACCAACATTGGGTGGTTTCCAAACACCTGCAAGGCGCCAGCACCGTCAGCACGGTGCAGCAAGCCCACGACGAGCAGCGCACCGCCGAGATCGCACGCATGCTGGGCGGCCAAGCCACGTCCGCCGCAACCCTGGCGCACGCCCGGGAAATGCTGCAACAGGCCCAGGTTTAAGGAGAATCTATGGAACTGGTCTTGATTACCGGCATGTCGGGCTCTGGCAAGTCGGTGGCCTTGCACGCGCTCGAGGACGCCGGGTTTTACTGCGTGGACAATCTGCCCCCCGAGCTTTTGCTCGACTTTGTGGCCCTGGAACAAAAAAGCCAGGCGCCGCGCATTGCGATTGCCATTGATGTGCGCAGTGCAGCGTCACTGCCCTTGGTGCCCGAGCAGCTCGCCTTGCTGCGTGCCAAGGGCCTGGCTATCAAATCCCTGTTTCTCGACGCAAGCACCGACACACTGGGCCGGCGTTACTCCGAAACCAGGCGCAAGCACCCGCTTTCCCAAATCGAAGGTGGCCACGCCCGGGGCGACCAGCACCGCGCGCTGGTCGAGGCGATTGAGCTGGAGCGCCAGATGCTGTCGGCCATACGTGATGTGTCTCACGTCATCGACTCCAGCATGCTGCGCGCGGCCCAATTGCAAGGCTATGTCAAGGCGCTGCTTGCCTCGCCCGCCGGCCAGCTCACGCTGGTGTTTGAATCCTTTGCATTCAAGCGCGGCGTGCCCGCCGATGCCGACTTTGTGTTTGATGTGCGCATGCTGCCCAACCCACACTACGAAAGCGCATTGCGCGCCCTGGACGGTCGTGACCCGCCGGTGGCCGATTTTTTGCACGCGCAGCACGAGGTGCAGGAAATGCGTGCGCAGGTGCAGCAATTTTTGGACTACTGGCTCGCCGCCATGGCGAGGGACCACCGCAGCTACGTCACCGTAGCCATTGGCTGCACGGGTGGCCAGCATCGCTCGGTTTACCTGGTGGAACAACTGGCGCAGCATTTCGCCAGCCAATGGGCCACGCTCAAACGGCACCGCGAGTTGGACGCTCTCGCGCCCAAGCCCCACTAGGCGCTTACTGCGAGCCGCTCTGGTCCAAGAGCTTTCGAATCGGAGCGGGCAGACCCAGGCCCGGCCAGCGCTGCGCCGCCACCCACGAGCCACCCACATCGCCCAGCGATTCTTGTACCGTCAGGTCCAGGCGCCAGGGGTGTAAGTGCAGGTCTTTGTGTGTCAACACATGCAAAAAAGCAGGTAAGGGCTCCAGCTGCGCCTGCCAGCGCGCGGGCACTGCGGCGTGCAGCGCCGCTTCGCCGTCAAACAGTGGCAAGCAGTGCAAGGCCGCCCACACACCCGGCGTGGGCCGCTGGTTGAGCCAAACCGCGCCGTCGCTGGTGCGCGCCCACAGCAACCACAGGGACTGGCTGGAGCGCTTGGGCTTGCGGCTTCGCACCGGGTAGCGCTGGGGCTGGCCCTGGGCGTGGGCCTGGCAGTCGGGCTGCAGCGGGCACACCGCACACAAGGGGGTTTTGGGCAAGCACACGGTCGCACCCAAGTCCATCATGCCCTGGGTGTAACGCGCCATGGCCTGCGGTGCGTCCTGCACCGATGGCAGCAGGGCCGTGGCCGCGTCCCACAAGGCGCGTTGCTGCA
>CAIYQF010000399.1 GCA_903928325.1 uncultured beta proteobacterium
AAGTCGTTTTTTTCGCTGCTGATGCTCGCGCCGCTGGTCATTCCGGGCGTCATTTTGGGCATTTCCATCTTGGCGTTTGCCAGCCGCATCGCCAACCTGGCCGACGACCTGTGGGGCTTGGAGCTGGAGTTTTTGCGCCCTGGCCTGGCGCTGGTGGTGCTGGGGCAGCTGTCCTTCACCATCTCGGTGGCCACGCTGACCATCAGCGCGCGCCTCAAGCGCTTTGATCGCACCCTCGAGGAGGCGGCCTACAACTTGGGCGCCTCGCGTCTCGCGGTGCTTGGAACCATCACGCTGCCCTACCTGCGGCCTGCGCTGCTGGGTGCGGCGGCGATTTCGTTTTTGATGTCGTTTGAGAACTTCAACACCACGCTCATGCTGGTGGGCTCGGACTCGCCGCTCACGGTAATGATGTACGGCCGCATGCGCGAAGGCGCCACGCCGGTGCTCAACGCCGTAAGCCTGTTTTTGATGCTGGCGTCTGGCCTCTTGGCCCTGACGCTACTGCGCCGGGACGCCAGAAGCCGCTAAGGTTGGCAGGGCGGTGGACAGCTCTGGCAGCCACGCGATGAGCAAAGTCCCCAGAAAGATGGCGCCCAACGCCGGTGTTACCGAGGCCGCCACGTAGCGGATGGGTTTGCCGAACATGGCCGAGGCGAAGAAGATATTGAGTCCCGCCGGGGGGCATAAAAAGCCCATTTCCATGGCTGCCAAGAAAACAATGCCAAAGTGGACCGGCCCAATGCCGTAACTTTGCGCCACCGGCAGTAGCAAGGGAACGAGGACCACGATGGCCGCAAATATTTCCATCAAAGCGCCAGCCAGCAGCAAGAACACGGTCAAGGCGACCAGGAAGACCCAGCGGTTGGGGATCCAACTTTGCACCGCCTCGATGGCCGCATCCGGAATACCTGCGTCAATCAAAAAATTGGTGAGCGCCAGCGCCATGCCCAGAATCAGCAGCACCCCGCCAATGATTTGGGCTGCCTCACTCAGGCATTTGACCAGCAAGCGCAAGGGCAACTCGCGGTGCGCAAACGCCTGGGTGAGCACGGCGTAGGCCGCAGTCAGTGCCGCACTTTCCATGGGCGTGGCCAGGCCGCTGGCTAAGGAGCCGATGGCCACCAAAGGCGCCAGGACTTCCCATTTGGCGCGCCAAGCCACAGTGGCCAGTGAAACGTTTGACGCACTTTGGGGCGTTTGCGATTGGGTCGTGCTGCTGCGCAAAAACCCGCCAAAGAACAGCAGGCAAGCCACCATCACCAGCGCCGGTGCAATGCCTGCGAGAAACATGGTGGCAATGGGTACGCGGGCGATGATGGCGTACATGATCAAGGGCACAGACGGCGCCAGCAGCACGCCCAAGGCGCTGGCGCTGGTGACCAGACCAATACCCTTGTCTTCTGGGTAGCCTGCGTTGCGTAACAGCGGCAGCATCAGGCCGCCCAGCGCCCAGATGGTCACGCCACTGCCGCCCGTAAACGCCGTGAAAAAAGAGCAAAGCACCGCCACCGCTATCACCGTGCCGCGCACGCCGCCGCCCAAGAGCACCACAAACAAATCTCCCAGCCGCTGCGCCGCACCGGTGCGCGCAAATAGCAGCCCAGCCAAAGTAAACAAAGGCAGAGCGGGCAGTGAAGGGTTGACCGTGATTTGGTAATGCGACAAGGCCACCGACGCCAAGGGCATGCCTTCGTTCCAAAAAAGTGCCAGCGCCAGGCCGCCCAAGACCGCAAAAATCGGCGCACCCGCCACCAGTGCCGCACCAACCAGCGCCAAAGCAGGCCACACCGGCACCGACGTACCATCAAACTGCCAGGCTAGGAGAAATCCGACCAAAGGCGCACCCACCGCAACTACACCACGCGCAAAAGTGGTACCCGCGCAGCGCAGGCCTAATTTGTACCCCAGGAGCGCAAATCCCACGGGCATCGCGGCTTGCAGACACCACACGGGAACGGCATAGGCCAGCGTGTGGGCGGCATCGCGTTCGCTTTGGACAAAGCGCCAACTCGCATACGCCAACACCCCACATACCGCAGCCGCCAGCCATTGGGCCGCGCGCCAAGTCGGGGTTTGCTGGGTGTTGGCGCCATCAGCACCACCCGTGCCGCCCGCACCAAAAGAGGTCAGGTGGCCGTGGCACTCGGCGGCCAAAGCGCCGAACATGGCAAGCACCAGACCCAGGTGTTGAACGAGCACCGGCGCGTTCTCAATGCCGCTGCCTAAGAGGGGCCGCATCAGGATCTCGACCAGCGGAATGGTCATCATCAGCGCCAAAGCCAGGGCGCTAAGATGCGCGTCCCAGTGTGCGAGCCAGGATCGCGCGGGGGTGATACCGGGCATGGCTATTTCCCTTTGCCTGCGCGGTAGTCTTTCAGAAGGGACAGTACTTCGTCAAAGGTCTCAGTCGGAACCATGGTGCCCCGGATGCGCGGGTATAGCTTTTCTGCAAACTCGTTCCATTCGCGCATTTGCTCTGGCGTGGGGCGGTTCACGGTCAGGCCGCGCTTCTTCATGGCGTCCACCGCCTCTTCCACTTCTTGGCGTGCCTTGGCACGAATTTGAACGCCCGCTTTGTCGCTGGCGGCCCGCACGGCGGCTTGGGTTGCCGGGCCCATGTCATCCCACGACTTTTTCGTCACCACCAAAGCGCCCACAATCGGCGCCCAGTTGATCTCTAGCATGTGGGGCGCCGAGGCGTAGATTTGCGTCGCCAGGGCGAAGTAGGGGGTGGATGGCACCACGTTGATCATGCCGGTTTGAATGGCGGGCAGGATGTCCGAGGTCTCTAGCGGTACCGGCGTGTAGCCCAGATTTTTCATGATGGCTTGCTGGTCTGGCTCAGAGCCCCAAGCGAAAAATTTCATTTTTTTGTAGTCATCAGGGCGCACAGCAGCGTCTTTGGAAAAAAACCGAACCCAACCGGCATCACCCCAGGCCAAGACCACAAAGCCCTTATCCAAAAACTTCTTTTCCATGCCTGCGCGCATTTTTTCGCGCACGTAGTCCACCTCGTCCCAGTTGCGAAACAACAAGGGAATGACTTGC
>CAIYQF010000400.1 GCA_903928325.1 uncultured beta proteobacterium
GGCTGATAAGCGCAACCGATATGGGCGCGCTCACCGCAAGCGACTTGGTCGCGTCAGCCGCCGAACCCACCGCGGACACCCGCAACTGGGTACGCTACACGGCCGGCCGCAGTTACCCTACGCAGCAGTTCGCGCAGTTGTTTGACTAGCGGCACGACTCAGCTGCAGCCCAGGGCGCTTCAACGAAAACCATCTACCAGCACGCAGCGGGCGCCTTGGCGCCGGTTTGGTCGAGCGTTAGATTCGCGGCGCACGTGGCGTCTGCTGCTGCTTGGCCCGCACTAGGGGTCGCCGTGGCGGTAAAGGTGGTGGCGTTTAGCACCGGCGTCGTGAACGTAAAAAAGTTCGACAAATCGTTCGTGCAAACGGCGTTCATCGCAAAAGTTGCGTAAGTCAGGTTGCTGGTGTACCAGCGCTCGGCCGACTGGGCGATTTCGGTCAGGCAGGATGTGGCCAGTTTGCGCCGGGACTTGGCCACGCTGGTTTCGTAGCTGGGGTATGCGATGGCGGCCAGAATGCCGACGATGGCCACCACAATCATCATTTCAATCAGGGTAAAACCCCGCCTGCGTGCACGGTGTTGAACGGACATAAGGCCTCCTTTACTTCACAATTTCACGCCAAGCCACGCGCCCGGACTTGATGTTTTGGTCATGGAGCTTTCCGTCGCCGTCTTTGGAGCCGGTCGAGGTGCCCAAGCCTGCAGCTCTGCCCGAGCTGCCTTGCGCCAAAAATTCATTTCCGAAAAATCCGCCGCCACCGATGATGCCAATGCCGAAGTTGACCGAGCTGATGGCTGCGCCGCCTACGGTTTCATCCTTCCAGCTTCCATCGCGGTTCAGGTCGATATGGCTCTCCACCAAGCCGTCGCCATGGTAGGCATCGAGAAAATTCGCCCAACCCTGCCCTTGGCTATTGCAATCCTGAAAGTACGGAATCACGCTGCTGACGGCCAGGGTGGGAATGTCCGAGTGGCGCACGACCGGGGCACTCACCACTTTTTCCTGGGGTGTGGTGGTCGTCGCCGGCCAATCTAAAACCCACCCTGACCGGTTTTCCATATCCGACTTGCGTGGCGGGCCGGGGGTATCTGCTGCTCGCTGCGCTATGGCGCGGGCGTACACGATGCCGCGAGCGCCGTGGTAGTTGTTGTATGTCCCGTTGACAACCGAAAAACTCCGCTGCACCAAGTTGCCGTTGGCATTGACTCGGCTGTTGGACACCGGGTAAGGCCCCATATCGACAATGCCGTACAAACTTTGGGCGATGGTGGCGTCTGCGGCGTCGGCCACGGTCAAATCGCTTCCGGTGCCGATAAAGACGAAAGTCTTGTTTTTGAAAGATGCGTCCGTGGCATCGTAGCTATATGCCACCGCAAGTGGGCTGGTGATGGGCTGCGTGTAATTGCCAGTGACATCGCGGGTTTGAAATACCAGGGTGCCAATCGTTGGCGTTGGCGTCGTTGGCCGGGACGTGTTGTTCAGCCCCGTGAGGTCAAATTTCCACACCTGCCCCAGGTAATCCCCGGCATAGGCATATTCCACCCGCCCGCTGTTTGCGTTGCGCGTGACCGCCGGGGTGGCGAGTCCGTTCGCACTGGTCTGCGCTGTCGGGATATTTCCCGCTAGTTTGGCTAGTACCACGCCATCGCTGAGCCTGACCAGGTACAGCACGGGCAACTTGCTGGTGCTGTTGTAGCCATTGCCAAAAATAAGCACGTCCGTGCCATCCTTGAGCTTCTCTATCAGGCCTAAACCCACCACATAGCCCATGTCTGCGTCGCCCGTTGTGCCAAATTCCCAAAGCGTCGCGCCAGTTTTGATGCCATTGGCATCCACTGCCAAGCCATACACCCCTTTGGCTGCGCGCCCCATAAAGCCTGCTAGGTAAGTGACGCCGGTTTTGCTTTTTTTGGACACTGAGATATTTCCGTCCAGGTAATAACGCCGCGCGTTGCTGGGATTGGCCAGGTTGGCAATATAGCCCGTGACCGCTGAGGGCATGTAGGAAAATACTTCGGTGCCGTCAGCGGCCTTAAACCCGTGCAGCATGCCGTCATTGGCAGCCACATACACGGTTTTCGTGTCATCCGAATATACCGGTGCAGAATTGATGACAGAGCCCAAAATACTGCCGCCCAGAAGACCGGTTTGGCGGTTGCGAAAAGTGCCTCCATTTTGAAGCTCTTTCGTGCGTACGCCACGAACATAATCTAGTTCATCCGAGCTCATGAATGCAGCAACGTTGCCGGTGGTAAGCGCCGTTGCAGCGCCGCTTTGGTTGAAATAGATATTTCTGCTAGCGGGGACCGGCATGGTATCGCTGGCCTTCCAGTTGGCGGTAAATTGAATCCCTGTAGCGCCGATGTTCGGATCAATTTTGCGGGCAACTAAATCACCGCTAAAGTATTTGGCATTGAACTCGCCAGTAAATATCTGGGTATCGGTTTGCAGTTGTTGGGTACTGGCACTCACGCCAGCGGCTTGGTTGGAGCGTTGCAAAATATTATTAAATGCATTGGCAAAGGCCTGCTTCAGGCTTGCGGGGCTGGTAACTTTTGCGTAATTGATAGGGTCTGCGGTGGTCGCAGCGGTGGGTGGGGACCCATCGGGATAGCCGCCCCATTGCGCGGCGTACCACAGCGGGTCTTTCAAAAAGATATTTCCGGATGCGCCTGTGCTGGGCGAGAATCCGCGTGTGCTGCTGGTGCCGTGGTTGCCGTCATTGGCAATATTAGGCAAGGCAGCACATGCTGCGGGCGGGTTGGCCATATTGCAAGCGCCTGCTTGGTATTGCGCACCGTCGGGCACGTTCAAAGGATAGGACTGGTCAAACCGCTGGTCTTGCACCACCAAATAAGGACCGTCTTGTGTGCTGCCATCGACCACGTAGCCCATGTTTTGAATCGCGTCACCACCTTGGTACTCGGGTGTTACGGTGACCGTGAGCTTGCCGTTATTGGCCTTCACCTCGTACTGTACCAATGCATCCATTTCATGGTCAGAACCCCAGGACGCATCCTCGTAATTCACATGAAATTTGATATAGAAGTTTCCAGTGGTATTTTTTGGATCGTCCAGTTGCTCAATATATACGCCCACATACTGGTTAATGGCCGCAAAAGCTTGTGCGTTGCCACGCACATCGCCTACCGTGCGCGAAAACGGCATGATGGAGATGGTTTGCGTGCCAAAAGGTACGCTTATTTTCGGTACCGGGCTGTTTAGCATGAGCGCAAAGGTGTCCACCGACGGCACGGTGTTGGTGCCAAACTGAAGTAAGTTGCCCTTTTTCCCAAAATGGGCTACCGCAGCGGCGTAATAGCTGCCTTGCTTGTTGGTGTCGTCTGGTATCAAGCCCCGAATAGAGCCCAGGTTTGTGATGGGTTTTGCCGTGGGGGAGCCATCTGCGTTAGCGCTCGTTTCGCCAATAAATACGGTCTTACCGGCCACACCTTCCGTAGTGCCGATCGCGTCGGCTAATGTTTTGGCGTCGATGGCGGTGTTATTAAGGTCTTTTAAGGGGGGGGCCAGGTTGCCAAAGGCGCTGCCCGGCAGTTGGTCCGAATCAAATGAGGGGTTTACGCTGGCTATCACATACTGGTTGGGCTTGGCGCACCAGTTGTCAGTGGTGTAAGGCTGTTTCCACGCCGGCGCTTGCAACCCCACCGTTAAGTCCTCCGTCGCTCCTTTGGATGTATAGGCCCCTGTAGCGGCGCCTTGGTTGGAGAGGTAGCGCAGCCCTTCGTACATCATTTCTGCGACGGGGCTACCCCAGTCGCCATAGGTTCCCTCCGTCATCAGTTTCGCGGTTTCATCCCATCTGTTTTTGTAAATAAAGTTATTGTTGAAATAATCGGGTTCTTGGAAAACCCGATCAAGATTATTAAAATTGCGTATTCTAATTTTATCTATTTGGTCAATAATGGAATATGCAAATCGCTTAAATGTTCCGTTGGTCAAATCCACCTCAGCCGCGCCATCGGTTCCCGCGAAGGGGCCTATGTTTTTGCGGAGCCGTCCGCCGGCCATATTGTTGTCATAGCTTCCGGTGAGCAGGCCGAAATCAATACTCCCGTTGTCGCCAAAGTCTTGCAATACACCCACGGGCTTGTAACTTGTAACGTATAGCTTGCAGCCGTCGTGGTAGGTGCTTGTGCAGGCCTCTACGCGCACGTGGTAGTCCGTGAGCGTCCCGGTGCCATAACCGATCCACATAGCGAAGGCTATAGGATGGATCGCGTTGTAAACCGCATTGGGATCGGCGATTGCATTGAGCACGGGGCGTTCTGAGGAAGCCCATTGCCACACGCGACTCGGGCTGTTCACAATAATGCGCAACAAGGGGGGCTTGTCGCTGCACGTACTCAGCGTGGCACAGCTAAGCCCCGGATCGGGATAATTTTTGCCGTCGGTGCCCATATGGAAGACCCCGTCTTGTACGGTGCTGGTCAGGTTGCCAAAAAAGTGGTGCGTGCCAGCGGTTGGTTGCGCAAGCGGCGCATACCGGCTGATATCGTAGCCGTCAATGGCCGTGCCAGTGTATTCCTTGGCCCAGGCGTGCCCGTCTTGCGGGATGTAGGCGCGGCGCAATATGGTTTGGTTCGACGGCGTCCCCGTGGGCCCGTTATCGACTTCGCGGTAGCCGCCGTACAGCGCCACACGCAGCGCGTCAATGCGGCTGGTGGTGACGTAATTCAGGAAGTTCCCGCTCCAGGTCAGGCTCGTTGTGCCCGCGCCCACGCAGGCGCCGGGCACGGTTTTTCCATTGGCGTCTGTGGTGGCTATTGCCTTAGCCACCGGGCTGTAAAGGCCTTTGCCGCTGGTGGTGGCGTAGCTATAGCAATAGTAAGAATTGAACAGGCCCAGGTATTCAAAGCCGGGCTTGAAGCGGTAGTCCAGTATGCCGTCACCATCGATGTCGCTGAAATCGTTGTACGCGGCATAGGCCAAGGTGTGGTCGCGCGACAGGGTCAGTAGCACTTTGGGTGCCATGCCCAAGGCGGTGTACACCGGGGTGGAGTTTTCCGGGTAGGCGCCCAATACACCCACTGCCCCCTGGGCCCAACCCAGACCGGGCCACAGGGTATACGACAGCACCAGGGCCAGGGCGGGCGCTAAGCGCACCAGGGCATCGGATATTTTCATACGGATCACCTCGAATCGGTTATTTCGGCTGCGTCAGGTAATAGCTCTGCAATACGACGGCGGCGCGGCGGCCCAAGAGGTTGGGTGTGGTGCGCACCGTGACGCGGTACTGTGAACATTCGTGGATGGCGTTGGGGTCTGGTGGGTTGCAAGAGAAGTCTTCCCCCATGAATTCCACGATGTACTGCACTTGCTTGTTCGACAGCAAGCCGCCGCTGGCTTGGTCGCCTTGCCATCCGGCGAAGTTGGAGTCTTCCCAGCGCGGCAGGCACTGGGGCGTTGGCTGCGAGCACAAGCCGTTGGCGCAAGGCGAGGGGTCGGATTGGTTTGCATTGCACGCGGCTGCAGCAGAGCTGCCGTTGGACTTGCCGTTGACCGTGCTCTGGGGAAAGTTGTTGTTAAAGGTGGTGGCGTTGTAGGCCTCGTTGCGTGCGGTGTCTTCGGCTGTGCGCAGCTCTTGTTCATTGGACTGCAGGGCCATGCTGCGGTCATAACTGCCTGCAACCATGCCTTCCTGCGACAGCATCGTGCGCACGGCGCCGATGCCGATCAGGGTGATCAGCAGTAGCATGACCAGCACCACGGGCAGCGCCATGGCCTGCTGGAGCTTAAAGTGGGGCATGCACTGCGACCTCATAGCGCACGCCTGCGCACGGTGACGGTGAACGCAACCGTTTCTGTGAGCTGCTGCGCGCCATTGGCCGTGGTGGATACATTGTCTTGGGACACCACAGTCAGAGAGACCCGTACGGCCAGGACGTGCTTCCAACCGTCGGTGAAGGTGTTGACGTCGGCCGCAGAAATGTACTGGGTGGGGCGATCCGTGCTCAGGTAGCTCAGGGTCAGTGCGCTCACGTTGTCAATCACCTCATCATCAGAAACGACGCCACCTTGGTCGTCTATCACAGCCCGGCGCAATGAATTTCCCACTGCGTTGTTGGCTCGTGCGCCCACGTACCACAGGTGGGCGCCTAGGGGCGCGAAAAAGCCCATCGGCTGCAAGTCGTCGGTGACGTTCGATTTGGCCGCAACGTAGTTGGGCGCATTGGCCTGGCTGGGGTGAAAGCTAAACACCCGGGCACCGTCGCAGGCCACGACCACATCGCTATTTTTGTAAGTCAGGGTTTGGCCTGGCGCAGTGGGGCCTAGCACCAAGGTACCCGCTGCTGCGCTGTGCGAGACGATGGGCACTGGGTTTTCAGCGGTGGCGCTCCAAACGAGTACCGAGTCGGTGCCAGCAAGGGGCGTTGGGGTGGTCAGGCCGCCTGCGCCCAGCACGTTGCCCACCAGTCCACGGTCCCACTGGCCCCATTGGCCCACCTGGCTGTGGTAGACCGGGCTGAGGTTGCCGCCGCAGCCGATGCCACCGGCTTCACGTAGTTCGCGGCTGAAGATTTCGGTGGCAAAACGCACGTTTTCTTGCACCCGCCCAGCGCCTTCGACCAGCGCGTACGAGTTGCGGTGGCCCATGTACACGCTCAACGTGGCAGCGACCACAAGCAGGCCCACAAAAAACACAAGTTATGTGGGCCGGCCAAGGTTCTCCGA
>CAIYQF010000401.1 GCA_903928325.1 uncultured beta proteobacterium
CAAGACCCTCGTAGCCGATGTCATGACCCGCAAACCCCAATGCGTTGGACCGCACATGAAAGTGGCCAATGCGGTGCTGATCATGATCGAGCGCGGGTTCCGGCATTTGCCCATCGTGGCCGACAACGGCAAGATTTTGGGCGTTTTCTCGGTACGCGACGCCCTGCCGCGCGAGATCAACCTGGCCGTCGACTTGGCCGAATTTCACGAACAGGTCAATGACGCCCTGGGCTAAGCGCCCACCGGCTCAGGCAGCCATGTCCTGCGCCTTTACCGCAGCGATCGAGGCCGCACTCAAGCGGTTGCCGTACTGCGCCACCACCTGTGCGGCCGCGCGGTTGCCCAAGGCGGCGGCTTCGGCGTGGCTGTGCCCCTGGGTTACGGCGTACAAAAACGCACCAGCAAACATATCGCCCGCGCCATTGCTGTCCAAGGCCTTAACAGGCACCGCAGGCACCACGGTTTGGCCGCCACCCTCCAGTACCACGCTTCCCTTGGCGCTGCGGGTGACGCACACCACGCGCGCCAGCGGTGCCATGCGGGCGCACACCTCGGCAAAGTCCTGGGCACCGCACCAGACTTGGGCTTCCTCTTCATTGCAAAACAAGTAGTCCAGATGCACATTGGGGTCGCTGTCGGGGCTCACACCCAGCATGGCGTCCAAGCCGGGGCGGCAAAACTGGATCATGCTCATGTCGCTCAGCGTCACCGCCAGCGCCACACCGGCCTGGGCGGCGATGGCGCGGCCGCGCAGCGCAGCGTCTAGCCCGGTGGGGGACGCTGCCAGATAGCCTTCCATGTAATACACCTTGGCGCGCGCAATGTCTTGCGGGTGCAACGCGGTGTGGTCCAGCTCGGCGGTGGCGCCCAAAAAGGTGCTCATGCTGCGCTCGGCGTCGGGCGTGACCATCACGAGGCAGACGCCGGTTTGGCCCGCAGGTGCAGCCATGTGGTTCAGGTTGGTGGCCACGCCGTGGCTGGCCAGGTCTTGGGTATAAAAAGCGCCCAGCTCGTCGTCGGCCACGCGGCAGGAATAAAACGCTTTGCCGCCAAACTGCGCCACCGCCACCACCGTGTTGCCAGCCGACCCGCCACCCGTGCGCCGGGCGTGCAAGCCCTGCATGTGGTGCAACAACTCGGCGCGGCGCGGCGCGTCTATCAGCGTCATGTGCCGTTTGGCTACACCAGTTTGGGCCAGCAGGTCCTCGGACACCTCGTACTCGGAGTCGACCAAGGCGTTGCCGATGGCGTAAACGTCAAATTTTTTCATGTGCTTCCTGCCTAGTGTGGCTGTGGTTTGATGGGGGGCTTACTGCTCGACGAAGGCGCGCTCGACGACATAGTCGCCTTGTTTGGTGGTGTTGCCTTCTACGAAACCGCGCGTTTCCAGGATTTTTTTCAGGTCGCGCAGCATTTCGGGGCTGCCGCAGAGCATCACGCGGTCGGTGGCGGGGTCAAATTTGGGCAGGCCCAGGTCGGCCTGCAGCTTGCCGGTGGTGAGCAAATCGGTCACGCGGCCCTGGTTCTTAAACGGCTCGCGCGTCACCGTGGGGTAGTACAAAAGCTGCGCGCTCACCATCTCGCCCAAAAACTCGTGCTCGGGCAGTTCGTGGCTCAGGTAGTCGTAATACGCCAGTTCGGCCACTTGGCGCACGCCGTGGACCAAGATCACTTTTTCAAACTGCTCGTAAGTGGCCGGGTCGCGCACGATGCTTAAAAACGGCGCCACGCCGGTGCCGGTGCCAATCAGATAAAGGTTTTTGCCCTTGAGCAAATAGTCAATCAACAAAGTGCCCGTGGGCTTGCGCCCGACCACAATCTTGTCGCCCACCTGAATGTGCTGCAGCTTGGAGGTCAGCGGCCCATTGGGCACCTTGATGCTCAAGAATTCCAGGTGTTCTTCGTAGTTGGCGCTGGCGATGCTGTAGGCGCGCAGCAGGGGCTTACCGCCCTCGCCGCGCAAGCCGATCATGGTGAAGTGGCCGTTGGAAAAGCGCAGCGTGGCGTCGCGCGTGGTGGTAAAGCTAAACAGGCGGTCAGTCCAGTGGTGCACGCTCAACACCGTTTCGTCTAAAAATGCGCTCATGGGGGCCTTGGGAGAGTTCAAAATGCCACAGCGGCAAATCAGCTAGTGTAAAACCTCGCACTGCCAACCCACGGCATATCCTTATAGACACGCGCTTTCTGCCATCATTGCCCCATGCCGAACCCTGTCGCGCCCCCCTCCCCTGACCTGCTAGTGGCCTGTTTGTGCGCGCAATGGTGCGGCACCTGCCGCGACTACCGTCCTTTGTTTAACCAGTTGCAGGCCGAGTTCGCGCCCGCGCGGTTTGTCTGGGTGGACATCGAAGACGAAGGCGACTTGGTGGATCCGATAGAGGTAGACAACTTTCCCACCCTGCTGGTGGTCGCCCACGGCCAGGCCCGTTTCTTTGGCACGCTCACGCCGCACATCGATACGCTGCGCCGCATCCTGCAAACCCAGCTCAGCGCAGAGCGCGCCCCTAGCGTTGATCCGCAGGCCCAGGCTTTGGCGCAGCGCCTGTTGCAGCAGCTGGCGGCAAAGGCGCAATAAGCGCCTGCGCAGCCGCGCCATTCCAATCCAAAGCCCCACGCACCACACTGCGCACCCGGCCATCCGCGCCGATCAGTACGGTGGATGGAAACACCCGAATACCCCAGGCGCGGGCCAAAGCGCCATCGGGGTCGCGCAGCGTGTGCAGGTCCAAGCCGGTGGCGGCCACAAACTGGGCCACAGCGGCGGGAGATTCTTTGTAGTTGACGGCCAGCACACTCAGCTTGCCGACATGCGTGTGGGCCAGCAGCGCCAGCGACGGCATTTCTTCGCGGCAGGGTTCACACCAACTGGCCCAGAAGTTGATCACCACGGCTTGGCCGCGCAGCGACGTCAAGGGTAGCGCTTTGCCTGCGGCGTCGAAGCCCGCTAGGTTGGGCGCGGCCTTGGACGCGGGCCAGGGTTGGACGTCAAAACCGGTCTGCGCCAGTGTCTGAGTAACCGCTAACGCCAGCGCGGCGCCCAAAACCAGCAACAGCCAGGGCCGGGTCAGCGTTAGACCGGCCACTGGCGGGTCGCTTTAGAGCTTGCCCGCCACCCAGGCCTGGGCGCTGGCCAGGGCCGCGTCCAGTTTGGCGGGTTCGGTGCCGCCAGCCATGGCCATGTCTGGCTTGCCGCCGCCCTTGCCGCCCACTTGTGCGGCCAGGAAGTTGACCAGTTCACCGGCCTTGACTTTGGCCGTGGTGTCCGCAGTCACGCCCACGGCGATTTGCACCTTGTCGCCCTCGGCCACGCCGAGCACGATGACGGCGGTTTTGAGCTTGTCTTTGAGCTTGTCCATGGTGTCGCGCAGGGTTTTGACGTCGGCGCCGTCCAGGCGCGCGGCCAGAAACTTTACGCCGCCCATGTCCACGGCTTGGGTGATCAGCTCGTCGCCCTGCGCGGATGCGAGCTTGCCTTTTAGCGCCGCAATTTCTTTTTCCAGCGCCTTGATGTGCTCCACCGTGCTGTGGATGCGGCTGCCCAGCTCGGCCACCGGGGTTTTGAGGGCGTGGGCGGCGCTGGCCACCATGTCTTCCAACTGCTGCAAATA
>CAIYQF010000402.1 GCA_903928325.1 uncultured beta proteobacterium
CCAAGCTGCTGATCCTCAACGCCCCCAACAACCCCACCGGTTGGACCCTGAGCCGTGACGAACAAAGCGCCATCCTGGCGCACTGCCGCCAAACCGGCACCTGGATATTGGCCGACGAGGTGTACGAGAACCTGTACTACGCCCCCAGCGCCAATGGCAGCGCGCCCAGCTTTTTGGACATCGCCGCTCCCGAAGACCGCTTGGTGGTGGTGCACAGCTTTTCCAAAAGTTACCTCATGACCGGCTGGCGCCTGGGCTGGCTGGTGATGCCACCACAAATGACCGCAGCCATGGGCAAGCTGGTCGAGTTCAACACCTCGTGTGCCAGCGTGTTCACTCAGCGCGCAGGCATCGTGGCGCTACAGCGGCGCAATGAAGTGACGCCCCGCGTGGTCGCCCACCTCAAAACCTGCCGCGACACGCTCATTCCCGCGCTGCGCACCCTGCCCGATGTGCAGGTGGCGCTGCCCTTGGGCGGCATGTACGCTTTTTTTCAGTTGCCTGGCCACCGCGATTCATTGGCCACCGCCAAGCGATTGGTGAGTGAGGCCGGTCTGGGCCTGGCCCCCGGCAGCGCCTTTGCGCCTGAGGCGGCGCCCTGGCTGCGCTGGTGCTTTGCATCAAAAGACCTGAGGAGGCTGACGCAGGGGGTGGAGCGACTGGGGGATTGGTTGCGGCGGGGGTAGGGGGGCGACTGGATGGGGTTGATTGGATTGGCAGATGACTGGTCGCTTTCTTGTGGTTCGCCTCCATGCAACTCAAATGCAGTTGATGGGAACTCCGCGAGGCACCTTTTTAAGTCGATTTTTCGTCGAGAAAGCTTCGTAATAAGCTGACACCTGGAAACAGGAGCGGGAATTCTTGTCTAAGTCGTGAATTTCACCAGCCGCGCGGAGCGTTTTTCCTATGGGAAACGGTTACACGCCTTGACGCAGAGCGGGAGCGCCGGCTATTTTCCTAATTGCAGTGAGCACATCGCTCGGTTCAGCGCGCTCCCGATAGTCAGCTTCCACATGTGCAAACTGAATCACACCGCTTTTGTCGATCACAAAGGTCGCTGGCACCGGCAGCACCCACTGGCCATTTCCATTGAGTTCCGGCAGATTATTCCCCACGGAGCTATACAGGTCCACCAGTTCAGGCGGCAAGGTGAAGGCAATGCCGAAGCCATGGGCCGCCGCGAAGTCGGAATCGCTCAGTACCGGGAAAGCCAATTCATTCTTTTCTCTCGTGCTAAGTGAGTTGTCCGGGGTCTGCGGCGAGATAGCCACCAAGGTGGCGCCCAGACTGTTCAACTCCGCAAGGCGGGCTTGCCACGCGCGCAACGCCAAATTGCAATAGGGGCACCAACCGCCACGATAGAAAATCGCCACCACTGGCCCCTGTTCTAGCAGGCGGTCAACATTGACCCGTTCGCCCATTGCATCGCGCATGCTGAGGCTCGGCGCGCGGTCACCCACTTTTAATGCGAGCGATTCAATGCCACTGCTTTTGAGCTGGGCGGTCGCCGCCTCCATCATGGCCACGCGTGGCACCGGCGCCCGCCCGATAAAGCCGGCCTTGTAGATTGCCAGCTGGGAAGCGAGGGATTCTTTTGTTTGCATTGGGTTCTCGGTTGCATTTCAAGTCAGTCCAGTGCCGGCGCGGCAGGAAAATCAACCGGAACTTTGGTCGTCGAGTGCAG
>CAIYQF010000403.1 GCA_903928325.1 uncultured beta proteobacterium
AAAGCCCCAAAAATTGATATTTCTGCCTTGCTCGAAAGGGTAACGAGCCAGTTTCGCGATCTCGACCCCAACGATCCATCGGCTTGGCCTCTTTTGCCGCGCATTGCGGTGTGTGGCGCGGTGGTGTGCCTGGTTATTGGTGGCCTGTGGTATGTCCAAGTTGGCGGCTATGCCACCGAGCTCGAGCAAGCCCAAGCCAAGGAAATGACGCTCAAATCCGAGTTCAAAACCAAGCTGAACAAGGCGGCGAACCTGGCAGTGCTGAAAAAACAGCTTCAAGAGGTTCAAACGCAAGTGGGCTCGCTTGAAACGCAATTACCCAGCAAGGCGGAAACGGCGGAACTCTTGTCTGGAATCAACCGCTCGGGTGCAGCCAGGAATTTGAAGTTTGAGCTATTTCGCCCCGGACAGGTCGTCCTCAAACCCTATTACGCAGAGGTGCCTATCAGCATCAAGGCCATAGGTTCGTACCACGATTTTGGAAAATTTGCGGCAGATATTGCTCAGTTGTCGCGCATAGCGACCATTGGCACCATCGGCATCACGCCCAAGAGTGAAAACCTGCTGCAACTTGACGCCACGGTCAACACCTACCGGTACCTGGAGGCGGATGAGCGCACCGCGCAGACAAAGCAAACTTCAGAGGCCGCCAAATGAAGACGGCGGCGTTGTGGCTAGCAGCATGGATTGCCGCAGCTTGCTTGTCGGGATGTGGTGATTCGACGGACCAGGAGTTGCAGCAATGGTTAAAGGCAGAGCGTGCGGCGCCCAGGTCGCCGGCAAAACCGTTGCGCGCGCCCGTTCCATTTGTGCCCATGGTCTATGACGCGTCAGACCAGCCCGATCCCTTTGGCAAGGCGGCTTTCGATCGCTATTTGACAACCAACGTTCCATCCGCCAACCCGACACTGGTTGCGCCGGAACTTGCGCGCCGTCGGCAACCCCTGGAAGCCTTCGCCTTGGAGTCCATCGCCTTGGTGGGCACGCTGGCCAAGGAAGGAAAGCGTGTGGCGCTGGTGCGCGCAGAGGGCGCCCTTTACCAAGTGGCGGTTGGGAACTACCTAGGCAAGAATTTCGGAAAGATCACCAAAGTAGACGATTCCGGCGTCGTGTTGCGGGAGATTGCACAGGATGCGACAGGTGAATGGGTGGTCCGAGTCACCAGTCTAAAAATGCAGGAGGGGTCGAAGTGAACTCACAAAAATCAACGTGGCCGTGGTGCCGCCAAGCCCTGATAGGGGCCGCTGTGGGCGCTTTGGGCCTGTTTGCACACGCTGAAAACTCCATCCTATCCGTGACCGGTTCCATGCAAGGTGCCTCCGAGATGGTGCGAATTGAATTCGCTCAGGCATTGACCGCGCTGCCAACGGCTTTTTCCACCCAAAATCCGGCGCGCCTGGCGCTCGACTTTCCTGAGGCTGGTAGCGCCGTCGGCTTGTCCCGTGTAGAAATCAACCAGGGTAATGTGCAGTCGGCCATCGTCGCCCCAACCGACGAGCGCACGCGCGTCATCCTCAACCTGAGCAGGCCCGCCGCTTACAGCATGGAAATGGCGGGCAAGGCATTGTTGGTGTCTTTGTCACCCGCACAAGTGGCGCCGGTGGCCTCGTCTGAGACGCCGTCTTTCACGGCGGAGGGAACAAAAACCGGCCAGGCGCTAGCGCCCCGCAGCGGCGAGCCCCTGTCTAACGTCGAATTTCGCCGTGGCGAAGATGGTGCTGGGCGGATTATTGTTTCGTTGCCCAGCAACAAGGTCGGCGCCGACATTCGCCAGTCCGGCAGCACACTGGTTGTGGAGCTGAACAACACCCGGCTGCCCGAGCGTTTGCGTAGGCGACTTGAGGTGGCTGACTTTGCAACCCCCGTAAAAACGATTACCACCACCGAGGTAGCCGGGCGCGTGCGCATGGTGATCGCTCCGCAGGGTGACTGGGAGCATTCCGCCTACCAGACCGAAACCCAGCTAGTCATCGACATCAAGGCAGCCAAGATGGATGCCAGAAAGCTGACCCCTGGCACCGGCTACAACGGCCAAAAGCTGTCTCTCAATTTTCAAAGCATAGACGTACGCCAGGTGTTACAGGTCATTGCGGACTTCACCAATTTCAATGTAGTCACATCCGATTCGGTCACGGGCGCCGTGACACTGCGGCTGCAGGATGTGCCATGGGACCAGGCCTTGGACATTATTTTGCAAACCAAGGGGTTGGCGGTTCGCAAAAATGGCACCGTGCTGTGGGTCGCACCCAAAGAAGAGGTGGCCGCCAAAGAAAAGCTGGAGTTTGAGTCGCAGGTCTCGGCAGAAAACTTGGAGCCCCTGCGCACCCAGTCGTTTCAGCTGAACTACGCCAAGGCTGCGGACGTGGTCGCCCAGCTCAATGGCGCGGGTGGCAGCACTTCAAGCGCTGCGGGCACTGGCGGAGCGGCCGCTACCTCGGCCAGCGGCGGGTCCCGCATCTTGAGCCCGCGCGGCAGCGTGATGGCCGAGCCCAGAACCAACCAGATCTTTGTGACGGACATTCCCTCCCGTTTGGACCGGGTGCAGCAACTCATCGCCAAAGTGGACGTATCGGTGCGCCAGATACTGATTGAGGCGCGCATCGTCGAGGCGTCCGATACCTTCGGAAAGTCTTTGGGCGTCAAACTCGGAGGCGCCGATTTGCGCGCTTCTAAGGGCGGCGACGGCGGCTACCAGGTCAGTGGTGAAAACCGGATTGCGGTGGGGACTAGCTATTCCAACGCCGTAGGCTCCACGGGCCTGGGCAGCATCACCACCGACGCGGCTGCAAATTTTGTCAATCTGCCCGCAGTGGGGCAAAACGGCTACGACCCCGCATCGTTTGCCTTGACCTTGTTTAGCGCAGCGTCCAACCGCTTGATGGCTTTGGAGATATCGGCCCTGGAAGCCGATGGCAAAGGCAAGGTCGTATCCAGCCCGCGCGTCATCACGGCGGATCAGGTCAAGGCCTTGATCGAGCAGGGAACCGAATTGCCGTACCAAGTGGCCACCAGCAGCGGCGCCACGTCCATTGCCTTTCGCAAAGCAGTGCTCAAACTCGAAGTCACGCCCCAAATCACCCCCGAAGGCAGCGTGAGCCTGGAACTGGACCTGACCAAAGACAGCGTGGGCCAGTCCACCGCAGCGGGCTTTGCCATCAATACCAAGCACATCAAAACCCAAGTGCTGGTCGAAAACGGTGGCACTGTGGTCATTGGTGGAATTTTTGAAGTCAACGAAACCGAAAACGAAACCAAAGTGCCATTTTTCGGCGACCTGCCGGGCGTGGGAGTCTTGTTCAAGTCCAAGGCGCGTAGCTCCAACAAGCAAGAAATGTTGGTATTCATCACTCCGAAGGTGGTGGCTGAGCGGGCGGTGGTGCGCTAGGGCACGGGATACAGGGGTAGATGATGAAAAAATTGAAACTTTTTTTGGCCGCAAGCGCCTTGGTTTTGTTGGTGGCAGGGTGCGGTGGTGGCGGAGGAAATGCCAGCAGCACGAACTCCACAACAGCTACGACAACTACAACTACAACCGACACAACAACCTCGACCACTGCAAATGCAGTCACTGCGTCGGTGGTGAACACCGCTGGTACCGTGGTCAATAGCATCAGCTATGGCGGTGGCCAGAGAATCAAGGCCCAGTACGCTACGGCTGCTGGTGTGGCAATCCCCTATACCTTGGTTAGTTTTTCAATCACTACCAACGCAGCCGCAGCAAGCCTGTCCCAGACCACTGCGCTGACTGATGCCAGCGGCGTCGCTTATGTCAGCATCAATCCAGCGACTGCGGCAACCGTAGGTGCGGCAACCGTTAAAGCCACCGCCGGAACGGTGAGCACGAGTCTGGATTTTGGAATTTCGGCCACCAGCGTGTCATTGGGCAGCCTCGTATTGGGTAGTAGTAGCCTGAGCTCTGGCGGAACCACCTCCGTTGGCACGACAGCAACCGCAAATTCCGCATTGGCTAGTGGCGTGTCCGTTGCGTTTAGTGCGACCTGCGGAGTTTTGACGCCCTCTATCGTTCAAACCGATGGCTATGGTGTGGCGAGCAGCAGCTACTCTGCAATCAAGTCGGATGGGAGTGTTTGCAGTGGCCCCGTGACGGTATCGGCCGTTGCTTCGGGATCCACGCAAATCAATACGCTGACGGTTGATGCTCCAGTGGCCAGTGCGGTGAACTTGCAGTCTGTTAATCCTACACAGATTTACGTCCAGGGGGCAGGCGCCACGACCCAGTCCATTGTCACGTTCAAGGTGCTGAACGCCAGTGGAGGTGCCTACTCAGGAGCATCGGTTACCGTTTCCCTGACTGCAAACCCAGGCGGTGTGGGGCTTAACGCGTCAGGCGTAACGACGCCCCTGACGTTAATCAGCGACAGCAGTGGGTTGGTCACATTCACGGTCTTTTCCGGCACCATCCCTGGGCCGCTGGAGGTCAAGGCGGTTCTTGCGGACGGCATGACCTACGCGGTCTCTAAAACTCTCACCGTGCAATCGGGCCCTCCATCACAGAAATTTTTCAGTATGGCTGCGGATTCCTACAACATCGAAGGCAAAAACTGGCAGGGTACGACCGCGACGCTGACCGTGCAGGCGGCGGATCGCACAGGCAACCCGGTGCCGGCCGGAACGGTGGTGAACTTCATTGCCCAGGGTGGACAGGTTTCACCGAGTTGCACCATGGCCTTGATCAAGGGCATTGCATCGTGCCAGGCGACCTTTTCCAGCCAAACGCCGCGCCCCACCAATATGCGTATTGCCGTATTGGCCTACACCGAAGGGGTAAAGGACTTTACCGACTCCAACGGCAACAATAGCTTTGATGCGGGCGAAACCTTGGTCAACATGGGTGACGCCTATCGCGACGATAATGAAAATGGTGCTTACGACGCTGGGGAATTCACTGTTTCAAGGGGCGGTTCTGACCTCTGCGATGGTGGCGGCGCGCCAACGCCCAGCCGGGCAGACACGTGCACGGGTGTTTTGGCTACCACCGTCCGCCGCCAAGTGATGCTGATCATGTCGGGCAGTACTGCATTGTTCAATTCAGCTGATACATCATCAACAAAGATTAGCTTCACCTTGACCGACGATGGAGGCATAAACCCCATGCCTGCAGGGACCATCATTACCCCAACGGCCATAGACAAAACAGACAACAGTTTGACATGTACAGCAACTGCCTACCCCGCGACGGTCCTCAGTACCGCAACCAGTGAAGGTACAAAAGTGGTGGTTAACCTCACAGATTGCGCTTCCAAAGACCAAGTATCTGTGGTCGTTACGACGCCACGATTGGTCGTTACAACGGCGATTTTTACCATTCCTTAAAATTCAAATTTCCCATCTTTTTCACCCAGGTGGTTAGCTTGGCGTGGTCGTTAGGAACCGGAGCAGCGGAGGGCAAGGCAGGCAGCGCGTAAACTCTGCGCACTGTATGTTTTTGCAAGCTGCCATTCATCCATGATCTCCCTCATAGGCCTCCCAGGCTCCGGAAAATCCACCGTGGGTCGCCAGCTTGCCCGGCGCTTGCAACTTCCCTTCGTCGACTCGGACCACGCGATTGAAGCGCGCCTGGGCTGCTCGATCCGCGAGTTTTTTGAAATCGAGGGCGAGGCGCGGTTTCGGGAGATTGAGTCTGAGGTGATTGACCAGCTCAGCGCCCAGGGCCCTGGCGTGTTATCCACGGGGGGCGGCGCGGTGTTGCTGGCGGTCAACCGGGAGCGCCTGCGCGCGCGGGGCCGTGTGGTGTACCTTAAGTCCCACCCTGAAGAGCTGATTCGCCGCCTGCGCCACGACACCAACCGGCCTCTCTTGCAAGTGGCCGACCCGATGGCAAAGCTGCGCGAACTGTTTGCTGCGCGCGACCCGCTGTACCGCCAGACCGCGCATTTTGTAGTCGAAACCGGGCGCCCGTCGGTGGCCACACTGGTCAATATGATCGTCATGCAGCTCGAACTCAACCCTGGCGCCCCCCTAAACTCGGGGGCATGAGCCCAAAATCGACCATGCACGCAGTGTCCATCGACCTGCAAGACCGCAGCTACACCATCGCCATTGACGCCGACCTTTTGGGTCAGGCCTCCACCTTTGTCGGTTTACCCCAAGCCGCTGCCGCCCTGGTGGTGAGCAACACTACTGTGGCGCCCCTCTACGCGGCGGCTTTGCAAGAGGCACTGACGCCGCATTACAAAACGGTGCACTTGGTGGTGCTGCCCGATGGCGAGGAGTTCAAAACCTGGCAGACGCTGAACCTGATTTTTGACGCGCTGCTTGAGAACGGCTGCGACCGCAAAACCGTGCTCTTCGCCCTGGGCGGCGGCGTGGTGGGCGACATGACCGGCTTTGCCGCAGCCAGCTATATGCGTGGCGTGCCCTTTGTGCAGGTGCCTACCACCTTGCTGGCCCAGGTGGATTCGTCGGTGGGTGGCAAAACCGGCATCAACCACCCGCTGGGCAAGAACAT
>CAIYQF010000404.1 GCA_903928325.1 uncultured beta proteobacterium
ATTGCGTTTTTCTTGTTGTTGACTTTTATGTTTGTGGGCGAAGGCTTTTTGCGCGTCATGAATTTGAGCGAACTATCCCTGCAAATCGGCGGCGGTGTGATCCTGTTCCTGATCGCCTTGCGCATGGTGTTTCCGCCGGCTGCCACGCTGGAGGCCGAGATTTTTGAAGAGCCGCTCATCGTGCCGCTGGCCGTGCCCGCCATCGCCGGACCGTCGGCTCTGGCCACCGTGCTGCTGCTGGTGTCGCAGCAGCCCGAGCGGCGCCTGGACTGGATTGCAGCGCTGTGCGTGACCATGCTTATCAGCGCCGCAGTGCTGGTGTCGGCCGAGCGCATTCAGCGCCTTATCGGCAGCCGCCTGGTGGTGGCGGTGGAGCGGCTCATGGGCTTGGTGCTGGTGTCGGTAGCCATTGAGATGATGCTGCGCGGCGCCAAGACCTTTGCGCTGCAAATCATGGCCCGTTAGGCCCGCAAGCCTTTGAGCCAGCGCCCCCTCCCCGCGTACCCCGCCAACCTCCCCGGAGCCCGCCCGCCATGAGTGCCCTTAAAACCGCGATTGCCCGCAGCCTCACCCAGATCTACACCCATCCCGGTCTGCGCCGCGTCCGCCGCGCGCGCGCCGCCTGGTGGCGCACGCTCACCGGGGCGAGCGCCCAGGTGCATTACTTTCATCAAGCGGATGACCCCTACAGCCACTTGTGCGCGCAGGTGCTTGCGCGATTGGCTGCCGATTACCAGATTGCTCTCTTGCCTCATCTGGTCAGCCCGCCACAAGACAGCGCCGCGCCCGAGCGCGCGCGCCTGGCGCACTGGTCGCTGCGCGATGCCGCCACGCTGGCGCAGGCTTTTGGCCTGCAAGCGCCCCAGGCACTGAGCGGCGCGCTGCCACAGGCCTCAGCGGTACAAGCTGTAGAGGCCGCCCTGGCCCACGCATTGGAGGCAGGGGACTTTGTGGCCCAAGGCGCCGCCATCAGCGCCACGCTGTGGCAGCCGGGCGTAAACGCCATCGTACTCAGCGCCCCATCCGCCGCTGCCTTGCAGCGCGCGGCCAATGCCAAGGCCGAGGGCGACGCGCTGCGCCAGCTCCGGGGCCATTACCTGGGGGCCACCTTGTATTACGCGGGCGAGTGGTACTGGGGTCTGGACCGACTGCACTTTCTGGAAGCGCGCCTGCGCGACGAGGGCCTGTGCCGCGATCCGTCCTCGCCCTTGATCGCCCCGGTGCATGAAGTGGCGCTTGCGCCCCTGCATGGCCAGCGCGCCGCGCCGCTCACCACGCTGGACTACTTTCTGTCGTTTCGCAGCCCTTACACCTACCTGGCTCTGCCCCGGGTACGCGCCCTGGCGGCGCACTACGGCGCCGAGCTGCGCCTGCGCTTTGTGCTGCCCATGGTGATGCGCGGCCTGCCGGTGCCGGGGGAAAAGCGCCTGTACATCGTGACCGATGTGGCGCGCGAGGCCCAGCGCTTGGGGATGCCTTTTGGTAAGGTGGTAGACCCGGTGGGCAAGCCGGTCGAGCGCGGCTATGCGCTCTTAAACCGCGCTATTGCAGCTGGCAAGGGGGCGGAATTTGCCGAATCTTTTTTGCAAGGCGTCTGGGCGGATGGGCTGGACGCGGGCACTGACGCTGGCTTGAACGCGATTGCTGCACGCGCCGGTTTTGGTGCCGCTTGGGTGCAAGCGGCCTTGCCCGACGAATCCTGGCGCGCGGTGGCGGCTGCCAATCGCGAAGAGTTGTTGGCCATGGATCTGTGGGGCGTGCCCTCGTTTCGCGTCAACAACAACGCCGGCCATTGGGGCCAGGACCGGCTGTGGGTGATCGAGCAGGAGCTTCGCGCTACGCTGCGCTAGGGGCGGCTGTAGCTGATTGGCACCGGCTGCGTGCACTCAATTACCCCGTCATACCAAACACCACCTCCCACAAAGCCAGTCCGGCCGAGCGTTCCTGCGCCACGGCGTGCGTGGCCACTTCGGTGGGCTCTTCATTGAGTCGGGCGCGGTGCTGCAGGTGGCGCAGGCTGCGGTAGGCCTGGGCGGCGTCGGTGCCAACGGGGGCGTGCAGCAGGCCGCAGTCTTGGGCACGCTGCAGCAGGGCGATGTTGCCCGCGTTGGCGCGCAGCGCGGGCTGGTTGGCCCCATGGGCAAGCACCAAAAACTGCACCGCAAACTCCATATCCACCATCCCACCGGGGCTGTGTTTGACGTCAAACAGGCCGTCTTTGTCGCGGTGCGCGGCGCGTACTTTGGCGCGCATGGCGGCAATCTCAACATGCAAGCCACCGATGTCCCGCGGGCTGGCGATCACGGCTTCGCGCACCGCGGCAAAGCGCGCCTGCATGGCTGGGCTGCCCAGCACGCAGCGCGCGCGCGTCATGGCCTGGTGTTCCCAGGTCCAGGCGGTATTCGACCCGCGTTGTTGCTGGTAGTTGGCGTAGGCACCCATGGGCGTGACCAACAGACCCGCATTGCCGTTGGGGCGCAGTGCGGTGTCGATCTCATACAAGTCGCCTTCGCTGGTTTTGACGGTCAGCCAGTTGATCAGCTTGCGCACCAGCGCACCGTAGAGTTCGCCTGCGCGCTCGTCCGGGTCGTCGTACACAAACACAATGTCTAGGTCGCTGCCGTAGCCCAGTTCCTTGCCGCCGAGCTTGCCGTAGGCGATGATGGCCAGTTGGGGCACCTCGGTGTGGCGGGTTTTCAGGCGCGCCCAGCACCAGGCGGTGGTGGTACGCAGCACGGCGTCGGCCAGGGCGCTCAGGTCGTCGGCCACCTCCTCGACCGTCAGGCGGCCTTCCACGTCGCGCGCCAGCGTGCGAAACACCTCGGCGTGGTGGGCGCGGCGCAAGATATTCAGCAAGGCCTCGTCGTCGTCTTCGCCACTGCTGCGCAGGGCGGCCATGCGGCGCTCAAGCTCGGCTGCAAAGTCAACCGGGTTAAAGCGCTCATCGAGCATGGCGCTGCTGGCGAGTTCGTCGATGACGCCGGGGTGTTGCTGCAAGTAACGTGCGGGCCAGCGCGCTGCACCCAGTACGCGCAGCACCCGCTCGTGCACGCCGGGGCGCTCTACCAGCAAAGCCAGGTAGCTTTCGCGGCGCAGCAGCGGCTCAATCCAGTCGACCCAGCGCACGCAGGCGTCTTGGCTGACGCTGCCTTCGCGCGCCCATCGCGCCGTGCGTTGTACCAAGGTGAACAAGCGCGCTCGCGATTCATCGCGCAGTGCCTGCACCCGCGCCTGGGTGCGCCAGTGCGCCACCCGCGTTTGCAATGCACCGTCGAGTCGCAAGAGCAAGGCCTCCAGGTCGGGTGTGCCCGCATGGGCCGAACCCCCGTCGCCCTGCGGGCCACGCTGGCAGGGCGCACACACCGCAGGCGCGCCGCCCAGTAGCGCGTCAAACTCTTGCGCCACCAACTCGCGGTGGGTGTCGAGCTGGGACAAAAACGCCCCCGTGTCGCCAAACCCCATGGTGCTGGCGATCCAGGCCAGGTCGCCGCTCTCCGTGGGCAGCACGTGGGTTTGCTGGTCGTCCAGGTACTGGATGCGGTGCTCCAGCTGGCGCAAAAACACATAGGCCTGGGATAAGCCCTGCGCTGTGGCGGCAGGCATCAGGCCCGATGCGCTCAGGCGCGTCAATGCGCTGAGGGTGGGGCGGGTGCGCAGTTCCGGGAACTGGCCGCCGCGCACCACTTGCAAAAGCTGCACGGTGAATTCAATCTCGCGGATGCCGCCACGCGACAGCTTGACGTCTTTGCTGCGCTCCGGGTGTCCGGCGCTGCGCTTGGACGCGTGGTCGCGGATCTGGCGGTGCAGCACGCGCAGCGCGTCAAACACGTTGTAGTCCAGGTAGCGGCGAAACACAAAGGGCGTAATCGCCGCGCGCAGTTGCAGCGCAAAGGCGCAGCCCACGCTGCTTTGGGGCGCCACGACGCGGCTCTTGAGCCAGGCAAAACGCTACCACTCGCGCCCCTGGGTTTTCAAATACTCTTCCACTGCGCCCAAGGACAGTGCAGGAGGGCCCGAGTTGCCGTTGGGGCGCAGCGCCAGGTCGACCCGAAATACAAAGCCGTGCG
>CAIYQF010000405.1 GCA_903928325.1 uncultured beta proteobacterium
CAAAGTTAAAGCGCACGCCGCGCACGCCCGCATCGTGCATGGCCTGCAACTCAGCGTCGCTCACGCTGCGTTGGACCGTGGCCACGCCGCGCGCCATGCCGCCTGCGTGAAGCAAAGCATCCACCATCGCCCGGTTGTCTGCGCCGTGGCAGGTGGCTTGCACGATCACGTTGCGGGCAAAACCCAGGTGATCGCGCAGCGCAAAGAGCTGGTCTTTGGAGGCGTCGCAGGGCGTGTACTTGCGCTCGGGCGCATAAGGAAACTCCGCGCCCGGTCCGAACACGTGGCAATGCGCGTCCACGCTGCCCGGCGGCAGCGCAAAGCGCGGCTTACTGGGGCCGCTGTACCAGTCCAGCCAGCCGGGGGTCTTGGTGAAATCGCCGGAAGTGGGTTTCGTCATAAAGGGGCGTGAAAAAAACGGTGGCAAGAGCTGCTTGTGCGCCGCAGCCTGGCGATTTCTGTCCGCAGGACAGCATGGGCCAGGATGCGGTGCGCAAGCACCGAGGCGAGGTGCGTCAATCGATGTATTTCAGTCCAGCCGCCGCCAGCGGTTCGCGCATCTTGTACATATCCAAGCCCAGCACGCCGGCGGCCAGCTTGGCGCGCTTTTCACCTTCAAAGCTCTCGCGCTTTTCTGCCGCGTCGGCCACGGTTTGGGCCAGGGCGGCGGGCACCACCACCACGCCGTCCACATCAGCCACCACCACGTCCCCGGGGTTGACGATAGCGCCAGCGCATACGACCGGGATATTGACCGAGCCCAGCGTCGCCTTGATCGTGCCCTTGGCGTGAATGGCCTTGCTGAACACCGGAAAGCCCATGCGTTCGAGCTCGTCCACGTCGCGCACGCCGCCGTCGATGATCAGCCCACGCGCGCCGCGCGCCTGAAAGCTGGTGGCCAGCAGGTCGCCAAAAAAGCCGTCCTCGTTCTCGCTGGTGCAAGCCGCCACCGCCACGTCGCCCGGCTGCAATTGCTCGGCGGCCACGTGCATCATCCAGTTGTCACCGGGCTGCAGCAGCACGGTCACTGCCGTGCCGCAGATGCGGGCGCCCCGGTAGACAGGGCGCATAAAGGGCTTCATGAGGCCCACGCGGCCCATGGCCTCATGGATGGTGGCCACGCCAAAGCGGCCCAGTTTTTCCACCGCCGCCGCGTCGGCGCGGACGATGTTGCGTTTGACGATGCCAAGTGTTGTCATGGTTAGCGTCCTTTGGCTTTCAGGGCGGCGTCCAGGCGCGGAAATACGCGCCGGGCGTTGCCCTCGTAGATCTGGTGGCGCTGCGCGGGCTTGAGTTGGGTGGAGGCTTCGATGTAGCGCTTGGTGTCGTCGAAATAGTGGCCCGTCTCGGGGTCGATGCCGCGCACCGCGCCAATCATTTCGCTGGCAAACAAGATGTTGTCCACCGGGATCACCTTGGTCAGCAAATCAATGCCCGGCTGGTGGTAGACGCAGGTGTCAAAGAAAATGTTCTTGAGCAAATGGTCTTGCAGCAGCGGTTTTTTTAGCTCCTGCGCCAGGCCCCGAAAGCGGCCCCAGTGGTAAGGCACCGCGCCGCCGCCGTGGGGAATCAAAAACTTCAGGGTCGGGAAGTCTTTGAACAAGTCGCTGGTCAGGCACTGCATGAAGGCCGTGGTATCGGCGTTGAGGTAGTGCGCCCCGGTGGTGTGAAAGCAGGCGTTGCAGCTGGTGCTCACGTGGATCATGGCGGGGATGTCGTACTCCACCATCTTTTCGTAAATGGGGTACCAATGGCGGTCGCTCAAGGGCGGCGAGGTCCAATGCCCGCCGGAAGGGTCGGGGTTGAGGTTGATGCCGACGTTGCCGTACTGCTCCACGCACTTCACCAGCTCAGGGATGGAGGTGGCCGGGTCCACGCCGGGGGATTGGGGCAGCATGGCTGCAGGAATGAAGGAGTCAGGGAACAGCTGCGCCACGCGAAAACACAGCTCGTTGCAAATGGCGGCCCAGGTGGACGAGACCTGAAAGTCGCCAATGTGGTGCGCCATAAAGCTCGCGCGCGGGCTGAACACGGTGAGGTCGCTGCCGCGCTCGCGCATTTTGGCCAGCTGGTTCTGCTCAATCGACTCGCGCAGTTCATCGTCGCTGATTTTCAGGTCGGACACTTTGGGCATGAGGGCGGCGTCTTGGATACCGGCAATTTGCTGGTTGCGCCAGGTTTCCAGCGCCTTGGGCGCGGTGGTGTAGTGGCCGTGCACGTCGATGATCATGGGTGGGGGTCCTTCAAAAAGCGGGTGTTGAGGCCGCCGGGCTGCCAAAGTTCAGGGGCAAGCCGATGTAGTTCTCGGCAATCGAGCGCAAACCGGCCTGCGAATGCATCAGGTAATCGAGTTCCGCCTCCTTGAGCCGGGCGTCGATGGCGGTGTCGGTCGGAAACTGGTGCATCAGTGTGGTGAACCACCAGGAAAAGCGCTCAGCCCTCCAGATGCGGCGCAGACAGCGCCCGGAATAGGCCTCGATTCCGGCCTGCGAACGTTCCAGGTAAAAGTCTTGCAGCGCTTGCGACAAATACTTCACGTCGCTGGCCGCCAGGTTCAGCCCCTTGGCCCCGGTGGGCGGCACGATGTGCGCGGCGTCCCCGGCCAAAAACAGGCGGCCAAAGCGCATGGGCTCGGTCACAAAGCTGCGCAGCGGGGCAATGCTTTTCTCAATGGAGGCGCCGGTTACCAGGTCGGCACGGGCCTGCGGGTCCAGGCGCAGGCGCAACTCGGCCCAGAAGGCGTCGTCCGACCATTGGTCCAAAGTGTCCGTCATAGGCACTTGCAGGTAATACCGGCTGCGGGTGGCGCTGCGCTGCGAACACAGGGCAAAACCACGTTCACTGTTCACGTAAATCAGCTCGTGGTGTACCGGCGGCGTGTCAGAGAGCACGCCCAGCCAGCCGAAGGGATAGACCTTTTCAAACTCTTTGATGGCAGCGCGCGGCACGCTGGCGCGGCAGATACCATGAAAGCCGTCGCAGCCCGCAATGAAGTCACAGGCAATCTCGTACGACTCGCCGTCTTTTTGGAACCAGACGCGCGGGTGATCGGTGTCAAAGTCCAGCACCTGCACGTCTTGGGCCTCGTAGTAGCTGGGCAGACCCGCCTGGGTGCGGGCGTCCATCAGGTCGCGGGTGACTTCGGTCTGGCCGTAGACCATCACGTTTTGCCCGCCGGTCAGCGCGGCCAAGTCCACCCGGTGGCGCTGGCCAGCAAACAGCATGTCAAAGCCACTGTGCACCAGGCCATCGCGGTGCATGCGCGCGCCCACACCGGCCTCGTCCAGCAAGTCCATGGTGACTTGCTCCAGCACGCCAGCGCGGATGCGGCCCAGCACGTAGTCCGGGCTTTGGCGCTCCACCATCACAGCGTCAATACCCGCCTTGTGCAGCAACTGGCCTAGCAGCAAGCCGGCAGGACCGGCGCCAACGATGGCGACTTGGGTGCGAATCGAATGGGTCATGGGGTATCAGGCTTTGAAGGTGTGCACCAGCACCAGGGAAATGGACGGAAAGGCCAACAGCAACGCAATACGCATAAAGTCCGAGAGCAAAAACGGCACCACGCCCTTGAAGGTTTCCACCAGCGGCACGTCCTTGGCCAGGCGGTTGATGATGAACACGTTCATACCCACGGGCGGATGTACCAGGCCAATTTCCACCACCATCAGCGCCAAAATGCCGAACCACACGCTCTTGTCGGTGCTGCTCAGGCCATAAAAGTCCAGGCCCATGACCACCGGGTAAAAAATCGGAATGGTCAGCAAAATCATGGCCAGGCTGTCCATCACGCAGCCCAGGAAGATGTAAATCACCAGAATCGCCACCATCACCACCATGGGGCTCAGGGCACTGGCCTGCACCCAGGCGGCCAGTTCCACCGGCATTTGCGATAAGGCCAACGCGGTGTTGAGCATGTCCGCCCCCAGCAGCACCAGGTAAATCATGGCCGTGGCCTGCGCGGTGCCCAAAATGCTGTCCACCACGCCGCGCCCCCGCATGCCGCCGCTGACCACCGCCAGCACGCCGCAGGCTGCAGCGCCAATGGCGGCCGCCTCGGTCGGGTTGGCCCAACCACCGTAAATGCCCACGATCACCACCAAAAACACCAGCAGCACCGGCGCCACATGCAGGGTGGCGCTCAGGCGCTCACTCCAGGGCACGCGCGGGCCAGCCGGACCAGCCTGCGGGCGCAGCGTGACGATGATCTTGACCACCAGCATGTAGCCCGCCGTGGCAATCAGCCCCGGCAGCACGGCGGCCATGAACAGCTTGCCGATCGACTCCTGGGTCAGGATGGCGTAAATCACCAGCGGCACCGAGGGCGGAATCATGATGCCCAGCGTGCCCCCGGCCGCTAAGGCGCCGGTGGACAGCGCGCCAGAGTACCCAAAGCGGCGCAACTGCGGCAAAGCCACCTGCCCCATGGTGGCCGCCGTGGCCAGGGACGAACCGCAAATCGCGCCAAACCCGGCGCAGGCGCCAATAGCCGCCATGGCAATACCGCCCTTGAAGTGGCCCATAAAAGCCTCCACAAAGCGAAACAGCGCCGCGCTCAAGCCTCCATGGGTGGCAAACTGGCCCATCAGCAAAAACAGCGGAATCACCACAATGTCGTAGTTCGACAGGCGGGCGTAGGCCAGATTTTTCAAAAAGTTCAGCAGCGGCAGCGCCTGCCCGTCGGTCAAATAAAAATAGCCGGCCGCTCCCGCCGTAAACATGGCAATGCCAATGGGCACGCGCAGCACCAACAGCAGCATCAGGCCACTAAATATCAGCCCGCCAATGGCAATACCGCTCATGCTGAGACTCCCACTGTGGGCGTGACGCTGCGACGCAGATGCAGGGCGAACATATAAAAACCGGCAAGCGCCAACAGCACAAAACCCGGCACCATCAAAATTTGGGCCATCCACAGCGGCCAGCCCAAAATCATGCTGGTTTCACCGGCGGCGCGGATGGACAAAGCGCCCTCTAAGGCGCGCCAGGTCACCACGCTGCCAAACAGGCCGACCAGGCCAGAACCCAAGGCGTCCAGGCGGTGCACGGTTTTGCTGCTTGCGCGGGCGGTGAAAAAGTCCACCTTCACATCGCCGCCATTGAGGTGGCAATAGGCAAAAAAGCTGGCCGAGGCAAAGGCTGCTGCCATTTGCAAAATCTCCACGTCCCCCGGCACCGGCGCGGAAAACAGCTTGCGCCCCACGATGCTGACAATGCTCATGGCCACCAGCAGCAAAAACACGGCGCCGCCCAGCAGCGCCAAGCACCGGCAAGCCGCAAAAAGCAGGCGCCCGTAGGCGCTGAAGGCATGGGGCGACACGCTGGCGTCGTTGGAAGCACTTATTTCTTGCATGGGTATCCCTTGGCTGCGGCACCCGCCGCTGCCAGGCGGCGGTGCACACGTTCAATACAGGCTATGAAGCGAGCCGTAGTCGGCTTATTTGTCGGTGTTCTTCACAATCAGC
>CAIYQF010000406.1 GCA_903928325.1 uncultured beta proteobacterium
CGCTCCAACTTGGCGATGCGATCGAGATGACCCAGAACCATAGCGACCGTAAAGATATCCAAGTCAAAGTCCAAGCGCAGTTTGGCAGCCGTGCGCAAAGGCGATACCCACTGCACGCTGAACACGCGCTGCGTCAGATCCCCAGGCGAAGGCAACAGCGCGTTGTAGTCCACCAGTTCGTCCAGCTCTTCCACGGTCATACCGCAGCAGGCGGCCAGCTCCCCAAGCGGGATGATGGATGCACCATCGAGATCAAGGCATTCGAGGTTTTCTTCAACCATGGCTGCTCTCCTTGGGCAATGTAGCCCGTGGGTTAAAACTCGACGCTTCAGCCAAGGCCTTGAACAACTCTGCTTCACGCGGCGACAGCGTGCCTGGCACATCAATGTGAACGATCGCATACAAGTCACTGTGACCCGCAGCCAAGCCCCGCCCGCGCAAACGCAGTTTGCGCCCGGCACGGGTACCTGCAGGCACGCTCAGCAACACCGCTTCGTCCAGCGTTGGAACCTGCACCTCGGCACCCAAAGCGGCCTCCCAGGGCGTGAGCAAAAGGTCAAAATAGATGTCGTGGCGGTCGGTCCGAAACACCGCATGGGGGGACAAATGGAGGGTCAAATACATATCGCCGTCCGGTCCGCCGTACAAACCCTTGCCACCTTGGCCGCGCAAACGCAGCTTTTGGTTCTGGCAAATGCCTGGCGGTATGGTGACTTCCAGTGTGCGGTCGCCCGCGGTATCGGCCAGGTTGAGCTGCACCGTACTGCCGCGCCGTGCGTCTTCTAATGCAATGGTGACGCTGCTTTCATAGTCACGCCCCTTGGTGGCCATGGGCTGCTGGCGCTCTGCGGATCGCCCCCGCCCCATGGCAGCCAACAATTCCGATAGATCCATGTCTTCAAACCCAGCGCCTCCTGGCGCGAAATCCTGTTGCCACTCTGGAGAGGGGCGGAATTCTTTGCCAGGGCTGGGGTGTCCGAGTTCGTCATAGGCGGCGCGCTTGGCTGTGTCCTTTAGTGTGGCGTAAGCCTCGGCGGCCTCTTTGAAACGTGCTTCGGCGTCGGGCGCTTTGGACACATCGGGGTGATAGGTGCGTGCCAGCTTGCGGTAGGCCTTTTTGATGTCATCCAAATTCGCCGTCCGTGGAACACCCAACGCAGCGTAATAGTCTTTGTACTTCATGGTAGCTTTGCCATGCAATCCAGCGAATCGCTTCGGCCCCGCCGCTTGGGTTGGTGCACCACTGCACGCAGCAAGTCGCTGCGCAAGATGGCGATATTGCGCTTGTCCACGTCCACCAGCCCCCGCTTGGCAAATTTGGAAAACACGCGGCTCACCGTTTCCAGCTTGAGCCCAAGATAACTTCCGATCTCTTCGCGCGTCATGCGCAGAACCAATTGGGACTGAGAAAACCCTCGCGCATGCATGCGGTCCACCAGATTGAGTAGAAATGACGCAAGTCGCGCTTCAGAGCGCATGCTGCCCAATAGCAGCATGGTGTCGTTCTCGCGCACGATTTCACGGCTCATGATTCTGTGCACATGGCGCTGCAGAGGTGCAATCGTGCGCGACAGGTCCTGTATGCGGTTAAACGGCATCAGGCAGACTTCAGAATCTTCTAGCGCGACGGCATTGCATGTGTGGTGTTCACTGGCAATGCCGTCAAGCCCGAGTACATCGCCTGCCATTTGAAAGCCAGTGACCTGCTCACTCCCGTCTTCAGAGGCAATGTACGACTTGAAAAATCCGGAGCGAATAGCAAACAACTGCGCAAACCTGTCGCCACTGTGAAACAACAGGCCCCCTTTTTTTACATGTCGACGTTGGTCCACCACCAAGTCGATTTGATCCATTTCTTCGATCTTTAACCCCGAGGGCAAACACATGTCACGCGAATTGCAATTCGAACACGTCGACTTGGCAGGATAGCTGTGCAGGGCCAGCACCGTGCTGCGGCGCTCTGCCGGTGCATCGGGGGCTAGCGGGCTTGCAAAGTTCTTGAAGGCGGGGTCGAACATGGTAGTTCCTGTTGATGAACCGTCATGCCGGTCTCGCTTTGGAAATAGATGAAGATTTCAAACGCAAAACGCTTGCGTGAAGTCACTATTTTTTTCAGGTCATGCACATAGGGCACCAAGGCTTGAATGCATGGACCTATTCTTCCTAGTAAGACAGCGTTGGTCTGTTCGTCAGCGCACATTGAGACCAAACTAGGCGGCGGCACTTCAAAGTGCACAAAATTTCAGCAAATAACGTTTATTATTTGGCCCGCGCCCTTGTATGTTCGTTACCGCACATACTATTTACTCTTTACAAAATAGAATTTTCGAAGCTGGCTTACTTGAAGCCCTAAGGAACGAAATGGGTTTTGCGCCGGATATCAAACAAAACCAACTACTTGCGGCATTGCCCGTTGACTGCTTGCAACGCTGGGCCTCCGATCTGGAGGCAGTTGAAATGCCCCTGGGTATGGTCTTATACGAGTCTGGGGTTACCTTGCGGCATGTGTACTTCCCAACCACGTCGATCGTTTCCTTGCTCTACGTACTAGAGGATGGGTCATCCACCGAAATTGCTGTGGTGGGAAGCGAGGGGATGGTGGGAATCTCCCTGTTCATGGGCGGTGGGTCTACGCCCAGTCGCGCTGTGGTGCAAAGTGCGGGCACCGCTTATCGGCTGAGAGCGTCGGAGATGAATCTTGAATTTGACCGTTCAGGCCCTTCCATGCATTTGCTGCTGCGCTTCACGCAGGCGCTCATCACGCAAATGACGCAAACTGCTGTTTGCAACCGCCACCATTCGCTTGACCAACAACTTTGCCGCTGGCTTTTGTTGAGCTTAGACCGGATGCAAGGCTCTGAGCTGGTCATGACGCAAGAGTTAATCGCCAATATGCTGGGTGTAAGGCGAGAAGGCGTAACCGAAGCGGCCTTCAAGCTTCAACGAGCGGGGCTCATCCGGTACGCCAGAGGTCGTATTTCGGTCTTGGATCGGCCCGGCCTGGAGACGCGCACATGCGAGTGTTACGCCGTGGTTAAGAAAGAATACGATCGGCTGCTCCCCGCTGACATTGCACATTAGTGCTTTAATGGTCTGCAATGTGGTTTGCACCACAGACGAGACTCCGCTTTTGACGCAAGCTAGAGCATGACGAATTGCCACTTGCCGTTCAATAGCCGTGAGGATGCGAGATGTACACCCCCAATAACCTGCTGATATCTGCGATGCCACGCAGCGCCAGGATGCGTTTCGTGGCCGTCAGTGAACTGGTGCACATGTCGACTGACTTCGTGTTGTGGAAGCCCGATGAGCAGTCCACGCTCGCCTTTTTTCCGGTGAGCGGGTACATCTCGATCGAGGCGGTCACCAAGGGGGTTCCAGCACTCGAGGTGGGCATGATCGGCCGCGAGGGTATGGCGGGGCTGCACCTCTTTCTGGGAGCCACCAGCTCCAGCTTGGGCGCGTGTGTTCGCATGGAGGGCTCTGCCTATGTGTGCAACGCCACGGAGCTGCGCCTTCTCATGCTTGAATGTTTGCCCTTTCGTGTATCCATGGGGCACTACATTGCATTGACCTTGGCGCAACTTTCCGCGTCGGTCGCATGCGGGCGCTTTCACAGCACAAGACAACGTTTAGCGAAATGGTTGCTCATGGCAGCCGATCGCGTAGGGGGGGGCGTACTGCATGCCACACAGAGCACCATCGCAAGCCTATTAGGTGTGCGTAGGGTGGGTGTCACGATCGCAGCGACCGAAATGCAGGATGCTGGCTACATTCGCTACGCCCGCGGCGAGATCGAGGTGCTCAATCGCCACGGATTGGAAGGCTGTGCCTGTTCGTGCTACAGCCGCGAATCCGGTTGGAAGTGAGCGCCTCGGCGTTCCAAGCGGCAACGGCAACTGTGCAAGCACTGCCGCTGACGTGCACAACCGACCAACTCTAGCCAACCACAGGTTGAAATATGCAAACCGTTGATGATCTGCTCACCCAGGTTTCCATGACGCCGTATTCGGATGTCCATCTGGTATGTGGCCAGGTTCCCTTGCTCAGGGTCCATGGCGATCTGCAAGCCATTGCATCGGGTGAGAGGGTGACGGCGCAGGCCTTGGCAGACTTCCGGGAGCGCGTGCTACAAGCAAGCCAGTTGGCCAGCTACGAGCTAGAGGGTGATGCTGATGCAGGTCTTAGCTTAGGCGCCCAGCGCTTTCGTTTAAATTTTTTCAAAGCCAGCTCCGGCGATGGCTGCGCCTTACGGCGATTGAGTGACCGTATTCCTGGCATGGATGCCCTGAGGCTTCCGCAGGCCTTGCGTGCGAGCCTGGCTCTGGACAAGGGCTTGGTTTTGGTGACGGGGCCTACCGGCTCTGGCAAGTCCACCACACTGGCCTCATTGTTAGACTAGGTCAACCGCACCCGTCCGGTGCACATCTTGACCTTAGAAGACCCCATCGAATACCTGCACCCCAGCCAACGTGCCTTGGTGTCGCAGCGCCAAGTTGGCATCGATACCAGTAGCTTTGCAGAGGGCTTGCGTGCCGCACTGCGAGAGGACCCCAACATCATCCTCGTTGGAGAAATGCGCGATCCAGAAACGATCTCTCTAGCGCTGACTGCAGCAGAGACAGGCCATCTGGTTTTTGCGACCTTGCACACGCGCGACACCAGCAGTGCCATCAGCAGGATTTTGGATAGCCTGCCGGTCAACCAGCAGCACCAAGCGCGCAACCAACTTTCGGAGGCCTTGGAAGTGGTGGTGACCCAGCACCTGCACAAGCGCGTCGACCAGCCTGGACGCGTGGCAAGCTTTGAGGTCTTGGTGTGTAGTGATGCGGTGCGCAACCTCATCCGCCAAGACAAGCTGCACGAGATTGCCAACGTTCTCCAAACCAACAAAAAGTCGGGTATGCAGACCATGCAGACTGCGCTGCATGCGCTAGAACTTGAGGGTTTGATTGCACCTAGTGAGGTCGCAGTACCCTAAGTGCTCCCGATGAGCGCTGCCTGGTGGGCTTAGAGTTGGTTCGGATGCAGCGTGGCCTGCCCCAAATCCCACAAAGGCATAAAGATGCCGAGAAGCAAGGTACCGACCAGCACGCCCATCAAAGCCAAGAGAAGCGGCTCAATGGTTTCGCTGAGTCGGCCCACATCGTACTCAACGTCTTCCTGGTACATCAGCGCAATCTGCTCAACCATGCTGTTCACGTCCCCGGTGCTCTCACCGACCGCGATCATCTGCAACTCAATGGGGGTAAATATGCCAGCCGTGCGGGCGACACGTCTCAGCGTTTCGCCACGCTCTACACCGCGGCGCATCTGGAGTATGCGGTCTTCATAATAGGCGTTGTCCACTACGCGTGACACCAACAGAAAGGCTTGCACAATCGGCACGCCGCTCTTGCCCGCGATGGCAAAGCTGCGACAAAAGCGTGCCACCGTGGCTTTCATCAAGATCTTCCCCACAATGGGTAGCTTGAGTTTGAACCTGTCCCAGGCGTAGCCCCCTGGACTTCACCCGCTTTCGTAGACATAAATCAACTTCCAGTTCGAAGTTGCTCGAACGCAAG
>CAIYQF010000407.1 GCA_903928325.1 uncultured beta proteobacterium
AATTTCAGCTTTTGGCTGATGATTCCTGCGGCGTTGATGATTGTGAGTTCCTACTTTATGCCTGGTGGCTCGCCGGCAGCGGGATGGACGATGTACGCGCCGCTGACCCTGCAAATGGGCCCGAGCATGGATGCGGGTATTTTTGCTCTGCACATTCTGGGCGCCTCGTCCATCATGGGCTCAATCAACATCATCGTCACCATTCTGAACATGCGCGCGCCTGGCATGACGCTGATGAAGATGCCCATGTTCGCCTGGACCTGGCTGATTACGGCCTATTTGCTGATTGCTGTGATGCCAGTGCTGGCTGGCGCGATCACCATGACCTTGACGGACCGTCACTTTGGCACCAGCTTCTTCAACCCCGCCGGTGGGGGTGACCCGGTGATGTACCAACACATTTTCTGGTTCTTCGGACACCCCGAGGTGTACATCATGATCTTGCCGGCTTTCGGCATCGTCAGCCACGTGGTGCCGACCTTTGCTCGCAAAAAACTATTTGGCTACGCGTCCATGGTCTACGCGACTTCCAGTATTGCGATTTTGTCGTTTATCGTCTGGGCGCACCACATGTTTACCTCAGGCATGCCAGTTACGGGGCAGCTGTTTTTCATGTACGCCACGATGTTGATTGCGGTGCCGACAGCAGTTAAGATTTTTAATTGGATCGCCACCATGTGGCAGGGCTCCATGACTTTTGAGACGCCGATGCTGTTTGCTGTAGGCTTTATCTTTGTGTTCACCATGGGTGGCTTTACGGGTTTGATTCTGGCCATGGCGCCGATTGATATCCAGCTTCACGACACCTATTACGTCGTAGCCCATTTCCACTATGTTTTGGTGGCAGGTTCGCTCTATGCCATGTTCGCTGGGTACTACTACTGGTCCCCAAAGTGGACCGGCGTGATGTACAGCGAAACCCGCGGAAAGATCCACTTCTGGTGGTCTTTGATCGCTTTCAATGTCACTTTCTTTCCCATGCACTTTTTAGGGCTGGCTGGTATGCCACGGCGTTACGCAGACTACCCAATGCAGTTTGCTGACTTCAACGCGGTGGCCTCCGTGGGCGGGTTCGCATTTGGATTTGCCCAGGTCTATTTCTTCGTGTTCGTGGTGCTGCCCGCCCTGCGCGGCCAAGGCGAAAAGGCGCCACAGCGCCCCTGGGAAGCGGCAGAAGGTCTGGAGTGGGAAGTCCCCTCCCCTGCGCCCTTCCATACATTTGAGACACCGCCCAAACTTAATGCGGCGGCTAACAAGATCATTGGCTGAATTGGCGTTGGCAGCCATTTGAGATGACCATGACGCCTGAGCAAAAGCGATCTAACTTCAAACTTGCGCTGGTTTTGGCGTCAGTGGCGTTGGTGTTTTTCTTGGGCTTTGTCTTCAAGCTGTCTGTGCTGGGAGCTTGACCGGGCATGAACCTGCAACGTGCGAATTTCCAAATGGTGGGCAAATTGGCTGTGGTGGCCGCCCTGATGTTCGCCTTTGGCTACGCGCTGGTGCCTCTGTACAAGGCGATTTGTGAAATGACAGGCCTAAATGTTCTGGCCCTCAATGAGCAAGTACTCACGGGAACCAAGGCGGTGCCACCCGAGAATAGTCAGGTGGACTTTGGTCGCACCATCACCGTTGAGTTCGATGCCAATGCCCGGGGGCCATGGGATTTCAAGCCTGCGAAGCGCTTTTTGAAAGTCCATCCCGGGGAAATCGCTACCGTGATGTACGAGTTCCAAAATGTGCAAAGCCGCCGCATGTCAGCCCAGGCCATTCCGAGCTACGCGCCGCAACAGGCAGCAGCACACTTCAATAAAGTGGAGTGCTTCTGCTTTAACCAATACACATTGGAGCCAGGTGAGAAAAAGTCCTGGCCCGTCGCATTTGTCATCGATCATAAATTGTCCCGGGATGTAAAGACCATCACCCTGTCGTATACCTTTTTTGAAGTCGGCGGGTCTACGCCAGCGGCCCCGGTAGCGACCGTGCGATGGGATGCTCCAGGAATTGGGGGCACGTAATGGAGTCCAAGCCTGCCCGGGTCCCCATGTCTTCATGGTCGCATAGTGTGAAATTGGTCGCCTGGTCCTTTTTAGGTATTCGCAGCCGCGCGGGTTACCAAGAGGATTTGGCCAAGGTCAACCCTATGCATGTGCTTGCCGTCGGGCTTGTGGCGGCCCTTGTGCTGGTGCTGGGCCTGATTTTGCTGGCGACGTGGGTGGCTGGCAAGTAGGGCACCGGCGGTTAGAGCGGTTAACAGATTCGTATTCGGAAAAATGGAGTTGAAATGAGTACAAGCGCACACGGAACCACACCGTATTACTTTATTCCTAGCCCGTCGCGCCACCCGGTGATGGCGGCTGCGGGTTTGTTCTTCGTCATCATGGGCGCAAGCCAGTGGGTCAATGGTGCCGATTGGGGTAAGTATTCCCTGGCGTTTGGTCTGATTTTTTGGCTGTCCGTGCTGTACCAGTGGTTCGCACAGGCGGTGTCTGAAAGCGAAGGCGGCCAGTATGGACGCAAGATAGACCTGTCTTTCCGCTGGAGCATGAGCTGGTTTATTTTTTCCGAGGTCATGTTTTTCGGTGCGTTTTTTAGTGCGCTGTGGTGGGCGCGGGCGCATTCGGTGCCATCTCTTGGAAGCTTGGACAATTCGCTGTTGTGGCCTGGTTTTAAGGCGGTCTGGCCTAGCTTGGCTGCGGGTGTGACGGCATCGCCTGCGGACATTATTGAACCGTTCACCACCATGGGCCCGTTCTGGCTGCCTACCATCAACACCGCGCTGCTGTTGAGTTCGGGTGTGACGCTAACGGTTGCGCACCACGCGCTCATTGACGGTAACCGAAGCAAAACGGTGTCTTTTATGTGGCTCACTGTCCTTTTGGGCGTGACGTTTCTCTGTGTTCAAGGCTACGAGTACTACCATGCCTATACCGAGTACAACCTGAAGCTGACTTCTGGCATTTATGGATCGACCTTTTTTATGCTAACGGGGTTCCACGGCTTTCACGTGTTTGTTGGGATGTTGATGCTCCTGTTCACGACCTTGCGTTTGCAAAAGGGCCACTTTTCCGCAGATCGCCACTTTGGTTTTGAGGGTGCGGCGTGGTACTGGCACTTTGTTGACGTGGTCTGGTTGGGCCTGTACATCCTGGTGTATTGGCTGTAAGGGACCCTCTCCCAGAAAAAAGGCACCGAAAGGTGCCTTTTTATTTGATCGGTGCGCGCCATTTGGGGGGGGGTTAAACCCCTTGCGGAATTCCTGTGGGGTGGATGAGCCCTAACTTCCATGAAAGCAAGATACCAGCGAATAGCAAAATCGACACGCCAACCCGCAGGGCCAAGGCCCTTGCCATACGGCGAGACTTGTGAGGGCCGCCGCCGCGCAGCATGAAAAGCAAGGCAACAGCCAGGCTGGCGAGGATGGCAAAAAATGCAAGGCTTACGAGGTAGGTCATATAACGGATTATCTTTTGAACTTCACCCGAAAGTTTTTCTTTATCACCCTGGCGGCGATTTTTTTCGCGGGCTTAGGTCTGCGTTTGGGTTTTTGGCAGCTGAGTCGGGCTGCGCAAAAAGAGGCGGTGCAAGCGGCCATGGCGGCGCAAAGTCTCCAAGGGCCTTTGGACACCACTGCAGTGACCCAATTACCCAGTTTGGAGGCGGGCTTGTACCGCGCGGTCAAAGTCACCGGCAAGTGGGAGGCGGCGCACAGTGTCTATCTTGACAACCGGCAGATGGATGGCAAGGTGGGTTTCTTCGTATTCACGCCGCTGCGTTTGCAGTCCAGCGAGCAGGTGGTCATGGTGCAACGCGGCTGGGTGGCTCGCAACTTTGAGGCCCGCGCCAACTTGCCTGCGGTGCAAAGTCCGCCGGGATGGGTCCGTGTGGAGGGCCACATTGCCCCGCCGCCGTCCAAGTTATATGAGCCCGGTACGGCAGGGGTCGGACTTATCCGGCAAAATCTGGACTTGACACAGTTTCGCCAAGAAAGCGGCCTGGCGATGGCGGAATTTACGATTCGCCAAACCGGTCCGGCCAGCGAGGGCGTGCGCCGCGATTGGCCTGCGGTGAATCTGGGCGTGGAGAAGCACTACGGCTACGCCTTTCAGTGGTTTGCGATGTCGGCCTTGGTGCTCGGTCTGTACCTCTGGTTTCAAATTTTTCGCCGTAACGCGGCACCCCTCAAGGAAACCTTGCCCCATGTCCCGCCCCCCCGCCTTTGACGACCATCCCTTGGGTCTGACCGTGCATTCCATTCCCGAGCCCCAGGACCTGGCCCATCCTGGCGCCCAAACCCGCATGGGGCGCTGGAAGATGCTGCTGGTGCTGTTGGTTTGTGCCGCGCCTGTTGTTGCGTCCTATGTCACCTACTACGTGGTACGGCCCGAGGCGCGGCGCAATTTTGGCGAGCTCATCACGCCGCAGCGCCCACTGCCCAAACTGCAAGTCGTCACATTGGATGGTTCGTCGGTTCAATTGCCGTCGCTCCAGGGCCAGTGGCTGCTGGTGAGCGTGGCCGGGGCTGCCTGCGACGCCACCTGCGCGCGCTACCTGTACTTGCAACGCCAACTGCGCGAGGGTTTGGGCAAGGAAAAGGAACGGCTCGATTGGGTTTGGCTGATCGACGATGACGCCCCCGTCGCGATCGAGCTGCTGCCCGCGCTCAAAACCGCTACTGTGCTGCGCGTGCCAGCAAAAGACCTGGCAAATTGGCTTGAGCCCAGCCGTGGCGCCCAACTGCACGACCACCTTTTTGTGGTGGACCCGATGGGCAATTGGATGATGCGTTTTCCGGCGCAGCTCGATGCGGCGCACGCCCCTCAAGTCGAGCGCGACCTGGAACGCCTGTTGCGTGCGTCTGCTTCCTGGGACAACCCGGGCCGTTAAGGTCGGCTTTCGTCTGGCGACGCCATGCACACCGCTTTGTACGACTGGTCTCCTTTGCTGCGTCTGCTGCTTGCAGGTATGGCAGTGGCGGCCTTGCCACTGGCCGGGGTGCTGTGGCGCCAGCGCCGGGCCCAGGCGCATGGGCGTATTCGGGCCCTGACCCTGGTGACCCTGTTTTTGACCTTTGACCTGGTGCTCTTCGGCTCGTTCACGCGCCTGACCGACAGCGGCCTGGGCTGCCCAGACTGGCCAGGCTGCTACGGGCAGGCCACACCCGCGCAGGCCCATGCGCCCATCGCATCAGCCCAACTCGCGGCGCCCAACGGCCCGGTGACCCACGGCAAGGCCTGGATTGAGATGGTGCACCGCTATTTGGCGTCCAGCGTGGGCATTTTGATCTTGGTGCTGGCGCTCAGTGCCTGGACGGTAGTGTGGCGCCAGAGGGCCGAAAGGGCAGGGCGCGCGCAGGTCTACCCGTGGTGGGCGACAGTGACGCTTTTGTGGGTGTGCCTTCAAGGCGGGTTTGGCGCATTCACCGTCACCATGAAGCTGTTTCCAGCCATTGTCAGCCTGCATTTGATGGGTGGGTATGTGCTGCTGGCGCTGCTGGCTGTGCAGACAGTTTGGCAGTCGCAGGACATGGCTACGCGCCCGCCAGTGGCCGTTGCCAGTACGCTGCGTACAGCCCTGGTAGCTGGTTTGCTGGTGCTGTTGCTGCAGGTGGCCTGTGGCGCCTGGGTCAGCACGAATTACGCCGTACTGGCCTGTGCTGAGTTTCCCCAATGCCAGAGCAGTTGGTGGCCGATGATGGATTTCGCACAGGGCTTTGCGCTCTGGCGGCCCTTGGGGCTGGCTGCAGATGGCATGCCGCTGAGTTTTCAGGCATTGACTGCCATCCATTTTGTCCACCGCCTGATCGCTGGCCTGACCTTTGTGGTTCTGCTGTTGCTGGTCTGGCGCTTGCGCCGGGTGCCAGCGCTGGCGCGCCCGGCGCACTGGCTGGGTGGCCTGCTGGCTTTGCAGATCGCCACAGGCCTGAGCAACGTCGTGCTGGACTGGCCACTGCTGGCTGCCGTGTTGCACACCGGTGGCGCAGGCGCGATGGGGGCCGTGCTTGCAGGCTTGCTGGCCGCCACCCGAATCCTGTCACCGGTCCAGGCGGCCCCTTCTTTTTCTGAGGTACACACCACGTGAGCGCACCTACCCCTTTCCTGAACCCGGCCGCCGCGCCCTTGTCGATCGTGCGCCAGTTCAACGCGCTGACCAAGCCGCGCGTGATTCAGCTGATCGTGTTTTGCGCCCTGATAGGCATGGTGCTGGCCGTGCCAGGGCTGCCGTCGCTGGCGCAAGTGGGTTTGGCGGCGCTGGCGTGTTTAGGCATTTGGCTGGTGGCCGCAGCGGCGGCGGCTTTCAACTGCATCGTGGAGCAGCGTATTGACGCCAAAATGAAGCGCACCGCTTGGCGCCCAACTGCGCGTGGCGAGCTGAGCAACACGCAAACCCTGTGGTTCTCTGCGCTGCTGGGCTTGGCCGGGTCCGTCATTTTGTATGTCTGGGTCAATCCGCTGACCATGTGGCTGACCTTCGCCACTTTTGTCGGCTACGCGGTGGTCTACACCGTCATCCTCAAGCCGCTCACGCCGCAAAACATTGTGATCGGCGGCGCATCGGGCGCCATGCCGCCCGTGTTGGGCTGGGCGGCGATGACGGGTGATGTAGGCCCGGAGGCCCTGATTTTGTTTTTGATCATTTTCTTGTGGACGCCGCCGCATTTCTGGGCGCTGGCCTTGTACCGGGTGGAGGACTATCGCAAGTCCGGCCTGCCGATGCTGCCGGTCACCCACGGCAGCGAGTTCACGCGCCTGCAAATTTTGCTTTACACCTGGGTGCTGTTTGCCGCCTGCTTGCTGCCCTTTATGGTGGGCATGAGTTCTTGGCTGTACCTGGCAGCCGCCGTTGTCTTGAGCCTGTGGTTTTGTCTGTACGCCTGGCGCCTGATGCGCAATTACTCGGACGCCCTGGCGCGCGAGACTTTTCGCTTTTCCCTGATTCATTTAAGCGCCTTGTTTGCCGCGCTGTTGCTGGACCATTACCTGCTATGAACTATTTCCTGAACCGTGGGATGACGCGCCGCCGCGTGGGCGCTGCGCTTTTGGCGGCCACCTTTTCGGCCATCTTGTCGGCGGGCTTTTTGGCCGCGTGTAGCGAGCAAAAGCCGGCATTTAGTTCCATCGACATCACCGGCGCGGACTATGGTAAAAACTTCGCGCTGCCCGACCAGAACGGCCAGATGCGCCATCTGGCGGACTTTGCTGGCAAAGTGGTGGTCGTATTTTTTGGCTACACCCAATGCCCCGATGTCTGCCCCACCACGCTGGCTGAATTGGCCGAGGTGAAAAAGCTGCTGGGAAAAGACGGTGACCGCTTGCAGGCCTTGTTTGTGACCGTGGACCCTGAGCGCGATACGCCCGAACTGCTCAAGGCCTATATGGCCAATTTCGACCCCAGCTTTCTGGCCCTGCGCCCTGTGCCCCAGGAACTCGAAGGCGTAGCCAAGGACTTCAAGATCTATTACAAAAAAGTGCCAGGCGCCAGTGCCACCAGCTACACCATGGACCACTCGGCGGGTAGCTACATTTTTGACCCCCAAGGCCAGTTGCGCTTGTTTACCCGCTACGGCAGCGGCGCGCCCGTGCTGGCTGCTGACATTGCGGTGCTGATGCGCTGAATTCGGCGCAAAAAAATGCCGCAGGGCGCACCGTGCGGCAGGGTTGTAGCGCCTTAGATGGGCCGATTCAGGCGTAATCGGCCAGCGCGGTTTTCATCTTCTTCATGGCTGCGACTTCAATCTGGCGGATGCGCTCGGCGCTCACGCCATATTCGGCGGCCAGGTCGTGCAGCGTCATGCCGCCGGAGTTGTCGTCATTGACCTTGAGCCAGCGCTCTTCGACGATGCGTCGGCTGCGCGGGTCCAGCGCGTCCAGGGCAGTGCTGATGCCGTCCGAGGCCAGTACGTCGCGGCGGTGCGCTTCGATCATTGCCAGCGGCTCGTGGCTGCTGTCGGTTAGGTAGGAAATGGGGCCGTACACGTCTTCGCCATCGTCGCTGGCCATGGGGTCGAGCAGCACATCGCCGCCAGACAGGCGGGTTTCCATTTCTAGCACCTCTTCGGGCTTGACGTGGAGTTCGCGCGCCATCGCGCCCACTTGCTCGGGGCTGAGCGTGTCGCGGTGGGTGGCCATGGCGGCGGCGGCGTCGTCCGACTTGAAGCGCTGCTTCATGGAGCGCAGGTTGAAAAACAGCTTGCGCTGCGCCTTTGTGGTGGCTACTTTGACCATGCGCCAGTTTTTCAGAATGTATTCGTGGATCTCGGCCTTGATCCAGTGCAGCGCGTAGCTCACCAAGCGCACGCCTTGGTCTGGGTCAAAGCGTTTGACCGCCTTCATCAGGCCCACGTTGCCTTCTTGTATCAAATCGCCATGGGGCAGGCCGTAGCCCAGGTACTGGCGCGCCACCGAGACCACCAAGCGCAGGTGCGAGAGCACCAGCTTCCCCGCAGCGTCGAGATCGTTGTCGTTCTTGAACTGGCGCGCAAAGCGCTGTTCCTCTTCCAGCGTTAGCATGGGAAGGCGGTTGGCGGCAGAGATGTAAGCGTCCAGGTTGCCCAGCGGCGGCACCAAAGACCAGGGGTTGGCCGTGGCCAGCGCGGTAGTCGATCCGATTGCATAAGACATTAGCGAACTCCTTCTGTTCAATGTGCGATATTAGCACTCAACGTCCATGAGTGCTAATAGTTTCTAGTGGTTTACCCGCAGTTGACATTGCCTATATAGTGCATCGATGAACGATTTCACCCACCTGTTACAGCATGGCACCAGCAGTGTCTGGCTTTTTCTGCCCAGTGCCGTTGCACTGGGGGCACTCCACGGGCTGGAGCCAGGCCATTCCAAAACCGTCATGGCCGCTTTCATCATCGCGGTGCGCGGCACGCTGGCGCAGGCGGTGATGCTGGGGCTGGCGGCCACGGTATCGCACACTGCCGTGGTCTGGGCCGTGGCCATGGGGGGCATGTATTTTGGCCAGCGCTGGAGCGCGCAAACCAGCGAACCTTATTTGCAGCTCATGTCGGCGGCACTGATTGCCGCCACCGCCTTGTGGATGCTGTGGCGCACCTGGCGCATGGTGCACGGACAACACGACCACGACCACGACCACGACCATGACCATGACCATGACCATGACCATGACCATGACCATGACCATGCGCCCTCCGCGGTGGACAGCCACGCCCAAGCGCACGCCGATGACATTGCCCGGCGCTTCAAGGGGCGCGACGTAACGACGGGGCAGATTTTGGTGTTTGGCCTGACCGGTGGCCTGATTCCCTGTCCGGCGTCCATCACCGTGCTGCTGCTTTGTCTGCAGCTCAGAGAAGTGGCGCTGGGCGCGACGCTGGTGCTGGGCTTTAGCGTGGGTCTGGCGCTGACCATGGTGGCCTCTGGAGCTTTGGCGGCGCTTAGCGTGCGCCACGCCGCAAAGCACTGGGGCGGCTTTGGCCATTGGGCAGACAAAGCCCCGTTTCTATCCGTGTGCTTGATGGTGCTGGTGGCCGGCTCCATGGGCTGGCAAGGCTGGCAGGGTTTGGCTGCTGCCGCTATGTGACAGCGATTGTCTTGGGGGCGTAGGTTTTTGGCTCGCCTAAACCTCTTGCCCCGGACCACGCCCCATGAGCGCTGCCACGGCCTGCTCAGGCTGTAAACGGCCTTGAAGCAAATCGACCACGCTCTGAGCAATGGGCATGTCCACCCCCAGGCTGCGTGCGCGCTGCACCACCGTGTGTGCGCTGTAAACGCCTTCGGCCACATGGCCCAGTTCCTGGGTGGCTTGCGCCAAGCTTATTCCCTGCGCCAGCGCCAGTCCGACACGCCGGTTGCGCGACAAGTCGCCCGTGGTCGTGAGGACCAAGTCGCCCAGGCCACTCAGGCCCATGAAGGTTTCGGCCTTGGCGCCCAGCGCCACACCCAGGCGGGTCATTTCCGCCAGGCCGCGCGTAATCAGTGCGGCGCGGGCATTGAGTCCCAGGTTCAGGCCGTCACACAAACCCGTGGCGATGGCAAGTACGTTTTTGACCGCACCGCCAACCTCCACACCAACCACATCCTCGCTGGCATATACCCGCAGCATGGGGCTGTGAAAGGCTTGCACCAAAGCCTGGCGCACAGCGGCGTGCGCACTTGCAGCCACCAGGGCGGTGGGCTTGCCTTGCACCACTTCTTGGGCAAAACTGGGGCCGCTGAGCACACCGGCGGCCACGTTCGGCGCCACCAGCGCCTGAATTTCATGGCCTAAAAGCCCCGGCGCCGTATCGACCAAGGCCGTTTCAAACCCTTTGCACACCCATGCCATGGGCACCCGGATGGCGGCCAACGACACCAAGAGTCCACGCAGACCCAGCATGGGCATGGCCAGCACGAGCAGGTCTTGGGAGGAGAGGTGCGTTTGCAGGTAGGGGTCTTGGAGTTGGCTGACCTTCAAAGTCGGTGGAAAAGCGACGCCCGACAAATAGCGCTGGTTTTCGCGCTGGGTTTGCATCGCACGTTGGTGGCCCGCGCCGCGCGACCAAAGGGTGACGCTGTGGCTTTCAGGGTGCTGGTTGGCACAAATGGCTAGCGCGGTACCAAAAGCGCCAGCGCCCAGAACCGTAATTTTCATGACGTCGCGCGGCAAACGGAGCTGTTTGAGGGCGTCAAATGTGGAACTACTGCGGCAGTGTCGCTGGCGCCTCAGAATTCCCTTGGTTTTGCTGTTCGTACATGGCCTGGAAGTTGATCTCGGACAGGTGCACGGGTGGAAAGCCGCCGCGTTGGATCAAATCGGCCACATTGCCGCGCAAATAGGGGTAGACGATTTGGGGGCATGCGATACCCATGATGGGGCCCATTTGCTCTGGCGCCAGATTGCGGATCTCGAAAATACCAGCTTGCTTGGCTTCCACCAGGAAAACGGTTTTGTCCTTGATCTTGGTTTGCACGGTTGCTGTCACGCACACCTCAAAAATGCCATCGGCCACGGGGTTGGCTTCGATGCCGAGCTGGATGTCGACCGATGGCTGCTCTTGCTCGAGCAGGATCGCGGGCGAATTGGGTTGCTCCAGAGAGGCCTCTTTGAGGTAGACGCGCTGGATCTGAAAAACCGGTTCTTGGTCAGCCATGGAAATTTCTTTCAAAGTAAAACAAAACCCATCCGCAAGACGCCGGATGGGCTGACAACAAAGCGCATTGCGCAGGGCGGTATGCGGCGAGGGGAATTATCGCAGCAGCTGGTGCTGGGGCCCGCTACTCAGGCCTGCATCAACAGCGCCACCAGTTCGCCCCGACCGTCAAGCGCTACCAAGTCGTCGCAGCCACCCACATGCGTGGTGCCGACAAATATTTGGGGCACCGTACGCCGACCGGTCCGCTCCATCATGTTGGCCCGCTCGGCGGGGTTGGTGTCGATGCGGATTTCTTCAATGTCCTCAACGCCTTTGGCCTTGAGGATGCGCTTGGCCTGCACGCAATACGGGCAAACGGCGGTGGTGTACATCGTGACGCTTTGCATAAACGGGCGGGCCTCAGGATTTTTCGACCGGCAAATTGGCGCTCTTCCAAGCCGCCAAGCCGCCGCCCAGGGACTGGGCTTGCTCAAAACCCAGGGTTCTTGCGGTTGCCACCGCGCGCGCCGATCGTGCGCCGGACTGGCAAACCAGGATGAGTGGCAGGCTTTTGTTCTTGACCGCGCCGGCCAGCTTGGCTTGCAAATCACCCAAGGGAATGTTTTTGGACCCTACGACATGGCCTGCAGCGTATTCGGCGGGTTCGCACACATCGACCACCACCGCTTTTTCACGGTTGATCAATTGCACCGCGTCGTTGGCGCTCAGGCCGGTGTTGACCGCGCCTTGGATCGCGGGCCCCAGCAAAAGTGCGCCGGAGACCACGGCCAATGCGATCAGCATCCAGTTATCGATAATAAATTTCACTTTGTTCCTTGTCTGTTACGGAGGCTATCGACTCGCATTTTAGAATGCCCCACCCGGCTGCGTCCTCGGAGCAGCCAATTCCCACCCAGACAACCCCTGTTTTAGCCACCATGCACCAACTTGTATTGATTCGTCACGGCGAGTCCACCTGGAATTTAGAGAACCGTTTTACCGGGTGGACCGATGTGGACCTGACCCCGCTGGGGGTCGAGCAGGCCAAGACCGCCGGGCGCTTGCTCAAGGACCGGGGCTTTGAATTTGATGTCGCCTACACCAGCGTGCTCAAGCGTGCCACCCGCACGCTGTGGCATTGCTTGGATGAAATGGACCGCACGTGGCTGCCGGTGGTGCATTCCTGGCGGCTCAACGAGCGCCATTACGGAGCCTTGCAAGGCCTTAACAAAGCGGATATGGCCAAGCAATACGGCGAAGACCAGGTGCTCCAGTGGCGCCGCAGCTTCGACACGCCACCACCGGCGCTTGACGCCAGCGATGTGCGCTGCGAACGCGGCGACCTGCGGTATGCCAAGTTGCAGCCTGCGCAAATTCCGCTGACTGAATGCCTCAAGGACACGGTGGCGCGCGTCATGCCGCTTTGGAATGATTCCATCGCACCCGGCCTGACAGCGGGCAAGCGCATTGTGGTGGCGGCCCATGGAAATTCGATCCGCGCCCTGGTTAAATACCTTGACGGTGTCGCCGACGATGCCATCGTGGCGGTCAACATCCCCAACGGCATACCACTGGTCTACGAGCTCGATGCGCAATTGCGCCCCATCCGGCACTACTATTTGGGCGACCCGGCAGCGGCGGCCCAGGCAGCAGCGGCAGTGGCCTCGCAAGGTAAAGTTTAGGTAACGGGGGGGCTATGCCTCAGAATCAGCCCTCAGATTGAAATACGACGGGAATAAGCATGGGTCAAAAGCTAAAAATAACTGGTTGGGTGATGCTCGGTGTGGTCGCTGGAGCGTTGACCACGGTGTCGCTGCAAACAGTGGCACGCAATGCGTTAGCGCCCCTGCCCTTGGAGGAGTTACAGCAGTTGTCCACCGTTTTCGGCTTGATCAAGAGCGATTACGTGGAAGCCGTGGACGAGAAGAAACTGATCACCGACGCCATCTCGGGCATGGTGTCGAGTTTGGACCCCCATTCGGTTTATTTTGATAAAAAGGCTTATAAGGAATTTAAAGAAGGCACGGCCGGTAAATTTGTCGGCGTGGGCATAGAAATCACCCAAGAGGATGGACTGGTCAAGGTCGTCACCCCCATTGAGGGCTCACCCGCTTTTCGTGCGGGAATCAAAACCAATGACCTGGTTACCAAGATTGATGACACGGCGGTCAAGGGCTTGAGCCTTAATGAGGCCGTCAAACGTATGCGCGGCGAGCCCGCGACCAAAGTCGTTCTCACCATCTACCGCAAGGACGAGAACCGCACGTTCCCGGTCACCATCGTCCGCGAGGAAATCAAACAGCTGTCCGTGCGCGGCAAGCTCATAGAGCCGGGTTATGGCTGGGTGCGGGTGAGCCAGTTTCAGGAGCGCACCGTGGACGACTTCGTCAAAAAAGTCAACGAGATTTACAAGCAAGACCCCAATATCAAGGGCATGGTCTTGGATTTGCGCAACGACCCCGGTGGCTTGCTCAACGCCGCAGTGGCCATCTCGGCGGCGTTCTTGCCCGACAACGTGACCGTGGTGTCGACGAACGGCCAGACCGAAGAAAGCAAGCAAACCCTGCGCGCTGCGGCCAAAGATTACCAAGGCCGCATGGGCGCAGACCCCATTCGCGGTCTTCCTGCGGGCCTGAAAAAAGTGCCTGTGGTGGTGCTGGTCAACGAGGGATCGGCGTCGGCCAGTGAAATCGTGGCCGGCGCTTTGCAAGACCACAAACGCGCCACCATCATGGGCAGCCAGACCTTTGGCAAGGGCTCGGTCCAGACGTTTCGCGCCCTGGGGCCCGATACCGGCCTGAAAATCACGACCTCGCGTTACTACACGCCCAGCGGCAAGTCCATCCAAGCCAAGGGCATCGTGCCCGACGTGATGGTCGACGACACCGAAGAGGGTAGTCCGTATGCTGCCTTGCGCACGCGGGAAGCGGATTTGGAGAAACACCTCGCCAGTGGCCAAGGGGAAGAACAAAAAGACCAAGCGCGTGAAAAGGCGCGCGAAGAAGCCCTCAAGCGCCTTGAAGAAGAGTCACGCAAACCGGTAGCCGAACGCAAGGCGCCGGAATTTGGAACCGACAAAGACTTTCAACTGGCCCAAGCCATCAAGCAACTCAAGGGCCAGCCGGTGCTGGTGAGCAAAACGCTGGTGGAGCGCAAGCCCGAAGTTAAAGAGGATTAGGGCCCATGGAGCAGCGCGGCATGGACGATGACGAGCTGCTGCGCTATTCGCGTCATATCTTGCTGGAGGACATTGGTATTGAGGGCCAAACGCGCATTCTTAACGGCCGCGCACTGGTGATCGGTGCTGGCGGTTTGGGCTCGCCAGCGGCCATGTACCTGGCGTGTGCGGGGCTGGGGCATATCACCTTGGTGGACCACGACACGGTCGATTTAACCAACCTCCAGCGACAGATTGCCCACACCACGGACAGCGTTGGTACGCCCAAGGTGGAGTCGGCCAAGGCGACGCTTCTGCGTTTGAACCCGCGGATTGAAGTCGTGGCCCTCGCTGTCCGGGCTGACGCCGCGCTCCTTGACGTGCTGGTGGCCCAGTCCGATGTGGTGCTCGACTGCTGCGACAACTTCAGTACGCGCCACGCGGTAAACGCTGCCTGCGTCAAACACCGCAAACCTCTGGTGTCGGGTGCGGCCATTCAGATGGACGGGCAAATTGCGGTTTACGACCCGCGTGACGGCGCGTGTCCTTGCTACGCCTGCGTGTTTGACCCCATGGTCACGCCACCCGAAACCCGCTGCGCCACCATGGGCGTGTTCGCGCCACTGGTGGGCATCATCGGCTCCATGCAGGCTGCAGAGGCCCTCAAGCTCGTCGTTGACACGGGCCACAGCCTGGCCGGGCGTTTGTTGATGCTCGACGGGCGTAGCATGGAGTGGACCCAGGTTCATATGCCGCGCAAGACCCACTGCGCTGTTTGCGGGACCAGCGGGCACTAACCAGCGGCGTGCTTGGGGGCTCAGCGGTAGAACGCTTCGACCCGCCCCTTGATTGTGATCAACAACGGACGGCCCTTGCGGTCCCGTGTTTTTCCTGCCGGTACTTTGACCCATCCCTCGCTGATGCAGTATTCCTCTACATCCATGCGGTCATTGCCGTTGAGGCGGATGCCCACGTCATGTTCAAAGGCGGCCGCAAGATAGTGGCGACTGCGTGGGTCGACGGACAAGTGGTCCGGCAGATCGGGCCGGTCAGTGGGCGTGGCGGGTGTTTCGGTCATGGTGAGGTCAGGGGTAGTACGGTTTTGGTTCAAGAGACCAAGCCGACATAGACGTTTTGAACGTCGTCATTGGCATCGATGGCCGCCAAAAAGGCTTCTACTTCTTCTAAGTGCGCGGCGCTCAGGCTATCTGCTGGTACCGGGTTTTTGGGTTTGTAGCCCAACTTGGCGCTCAGCACGGTAAATCCTTGCGCCGCCAGGGCGCGGCTGACCAGGTCCAGGTCGGCAGGATCGGTGAGAAACAAGGTGTTGGAGTTTTCGTCGGCGGCCTCGAAGTCCTGCGCGCCGGCCTCTATGGCGGCGAGTTCGGCGTCCACCCCCGTTGCGCCGGGTGTGGGTTCAGCTTCGATCATGCCGACATGGTCGAAATCCCAGGCCACCGAACCCGAGGTTCCCAGGTGCCCTTTGCGAAACAGCACCCGCATCTCCGGTGCGGTGCGGTTGACGTTGTCGGTCAGGCACTCCACCATGACGGGCACCTGGTGGGGGGCGAAGCCTTCGTAAATCACATGCTCAAAGTGCACGGCCTCACCGGTCAGACCCGCACCCTTTTTGATGGCGCGGTCCAAGGTTTCTTTGGGCATGGAAATTTTGCGCGCCTGCTCCATGACCAGGCGCAGGCGCGCGTTGCTAGCCGGGTCGGCGCCGTTGCGCGCCGCGATCATGATGTCCTTGGACAATTTCCCGAATGCCCGGCCCCGTGCGTTGGCTGCCAGTTCCTTGCCTTTTGCTTTCCACTGCGCGCCCATGGTGTTGCTTTCTTGGTTTTGTAGCGTCTGTGACGCTGGTGTGAGGTGATGGGGTGTGCGTGGGTTATACACCCAGAAGTGGCCCCGGCCAGCGGGCTTCAGGCCCCGATGATCCAGCCCTCCAGAGCGTCGACCCCGGGGGGTAAACCGTACAAGGCGTCGCCCTGCGTGTAGCAACGCTGGGCCCAGGCGGCTTGCGCCAGGCAAATGACAGCGTCCAGCGCGTCGGCGGTGGCGTCTTGTACCAGGGCATCGCGCTGCGCGTGGCTCAGCCGCAGGCGCAAGTCCAGGCGGGTTTGGCCCAGCTCGAGCGCGTTGACCAGGTCTTTGCGGGCAATGAGCCGTTCAGGCGTCTGTTTGGCGGGACTGTCATTCTTGTAGCTGCGTGCGCCCAAAACCTGGCGTGCCAGCATGCCTGGATAGGCTTCTAAAGCGACCCGGAGCGGCTTTTCCTGCGCGGGCTGCAGTGCGGGAAAATACGCGCCGCTGGCCAAAATCAGGGGAACCCCAGCGTGCAACATATAGGCCACTGGCGGGTTAACCCACTTCATGGACGGGCTGGACCCCGCCGGGCCATCGGTGGCGCGGTGGGCAAACTTGGAGCCCACTGGGCGCGCGTTGCAAAAATCGGAAAAATCGGCCCGAATCTGGGACCGCGTGAGGCCGCTGTAATGCGCGATCAGCGCGGGCCACTGCAGCGGCCAGCCCAAGGTCGTCACCAGTTCGCGTGCCAGGCCAAACGGCAAATCAAAGCCGCCCACCCACTTCGCTTGGGCTTGCAAAGCCTGTGCGAAATCGCCCAAGTTGCTCAGGCGCTCCAGCTTGTTTAGGCGCAGGCGCTGTCCGTCACTCTCGCCCCAGGCCAATACGATGTTTTTACGCCGGTTGGGGCTGCTAGAGAAGTCACAACCCAGAAGCGGCGTCATGTGTCCCCGCGTGCTGGCCCCCGCAGGAGCATCAAGCGCGTCCGATGATGGATGCGGTGGCCATCAGCTCTTCCAGCAGCGCCAAGGACACCCGGCCCGAGACGCTGTAGGGATCGAGTTCGGGCTTTTCGGCGTATTTGAGCAAGATGCTGGCGTTGATTTTGGACATATTGACCTGGCCCATGGTCCAGCCACTGAAGCGGCGCTCGGAGATTTCTTCGTAATGCAAAAGCACCACGTTCGTGTGCCGCGGGTCGCGCTGGATATGGCTGTACAGCTCGCTGACCGCGTTACGCCCGCCTTCAATGGCCTGCAAGAAAATTCCCCCGCCGTAGCACAGGATGCCGGTGATACCGGAGCTGGGGTTGCCTTGGCGCGATTGGGCCAAAATTTCATCAATGGCAACCGAGCCGGGGTCGATTGCACGGCTGGCATAAAGCAAACGGACCAACATAAATCAGCCTTTCTTGGGAAGCAGTGCCAAAAACTCGCGGCGCAAATTTGGGTCTTTGAGAAAGACGCCGCGCATGACCGAGTTGATCATTTTGCTGTCCATGTCCTTCACGCCGCGCCAGGACATGCAATAGTGGCTGGCTTCCATGACGATAGCCAGGCCATCGGGCTGGGTTTTTTCCTGAATCAAATCGGCCAGTTGCACCACGGCTTCTTCCTGAATCTGGGGCCGCCCCATGACCCATTCGGCCAGGCGGGCGTACTTGCTCAGGCCGATCACATTGGTGTGTTCGTTGGGCAATACGCCGATCCAGATCTGGCCAATGACGGGGCAAAAATGGTGGCTGCAGGCGCTGCGCACCGTGATGGGGCCCACGATCATCAGCTCGTTGAGGTGCTCGGCGTTGGGAAATTCCGTGATGGTCGGTGCCACCACGTAGCGGCCACGAAATACCTCTTGGAGGTACATCTTGGCCACCCGGCGCGCCGTGTTGCCGGTGTTGTGGTCGTTTTCGGTGTCGATGACCAGGCTGTTGAGCACGCCTTGCATCTGGACCTCCACCTCATCGAGCAAGGCTTCTAATTCACCGGGCTGGATAAATTCGGAAATATTGTCATTGGCATGGAAACGCTTGCGGGAAGCCGTAATGCGCTGGCGAATTTTGACGGAAACCGGGGTTCCAACATCGTCGTCGGGTGGGTTCATGGCTGTGGTCATGTGATGTGCGAGGCGGCATGTTACCAGTCTTTGCAAAATAAGGTCTTTCCCGAAAATGCCACGCCATTACTGAATAGAATGCTATTTAAATAATAGCAAAGTCGGCCTTAATAGGGCCGTCCAATTAAAAACAAAATGATGCGCATAAGTCCCAAGGCCAGTATGTCCATGGCGCGCTGCCACCAGCCGCGCCCGGCGTAGGCCTTGGCTTGGACGCGGGTCGACTGCGAGTTGAGTGCGCTGAGCACGCGTTCGCGCAGCAGCAGCGCAAAGCGGCGGTCACGGACGACCACATTGGCCTCGCGGGCCAGGAGCAAGCTCAAGGGGTCCAGGTTGGACGAGCCCACGGTGGCCCAGCGCCGGTCGACAACGGCCACCTTGGCGTGCAAAAACCCGGCCTTGTACTCATAAATCTCCACTCCGGCTTCCAGCAATGCGCCATAAACGGCTCTGGCTCCGTGGTATTGCATGAAATATTCGTATTGCCCTTGCAGCAGCAAGCGCACCCGCACACCGCGCTGCGCGGCGTGGACCAAAGCGTGGCGCAGTTTGCGTCCGGGTACGAAGTACGCATTGGCAATAAGAACTTCGCTGCGCGCCTCGCCAATGGCCTTGCGGTAGGCCTGCTCGATGCGTGTGCGGTGGTGCACGTTATCGCGCAGCAGCAAGGCCGCCCAGACATCGCTGTTCGCGGCGTTGTTTAATGCGCTGGGGCCCAGCGCGGCGGGCCTAGACGGGTGCAGGGCTGTCGTCAAAGTGGGTTGGCGCAACTGCGCACGCGCAGCTTTCCATTGCAGGTTTTCCACATTGCGGGCGAACTCCAGGCGCAACCAAAATTGCTCCATTACCGCCTGTACATCCGTGACCAAGGGCCCGCCGACCTGGACCGAAAAGTCCAGCCGGGGCGCGGACAGATGGCCGTGGTGCAGGTCGATAAAGTCGTCAATCACATTGATACCGCCACAAAATGCCTGTTTGCCGTCGACCACGCAGAGTTTGCGGTGCAGGCGCCTCCAGCGCACGGGAAACAATACGCCCAACCAGCCCAGGGGTAAAAACCGTTGCCATTGCACCCCGCTGTGGTCAAAACGCTGGCTCCATTGCGCAGGCAAGGCTGGGGTACCGATGCCATCGACCACCACAAACACGGCCACGCCGCGCTGTGCGGCACGCACCAATGCCTGGGCGACCCGCTCGCCTTGGGCGTCGAAGTGAAAAATATAGGTCTCCAGTCGCACCTCGTGAACGCTGTGGTCAATGGCTTGAACCACTGCCTCAAACAAGTCACCCGCACCCTCTAGCAAACGCACTTGGTGCTTGGGGGTGAAGTGGGTGTGGCTCATGGAGGCGGCAATTCAAACTCAGCAATCAGCGGCAAATGGTCCGACATTTGAGCCCACTGGCCGCCACGCAGCACCGTCAGCGATACCGGGCGCATCCCGCGGGCGTAAATATGGTCGAGTTGAAACAGTGGAAGGCGCGAGGGGAAGGTTGCGCATGCGTTTTTTTGCATGGCTTCTAGGCCGGCTTGCTGCATAACGCGCGCGACCATAGGGCCCCATTCGTTGAAGTCGCCGGCGACCACCACGGGTGCTGTAGGCGCAATCTCCCGCGTCAGGTAGCGGCACAGCTGGTCGAGTTGGCGCGCTCGACTGGAGCGTATCAAGCCCAGGTGCACCACCAGAACGTGCACCGATTGGCCGTACACGGCCACTTCGGTGTGCAGCAGGCCGCGTTGCTCAAACCGGTGGTCCGACATGTCTTCGTGCTGGTGCCCTAGCACCGGCCAGCGCGACAGCAGCGCGTTGCCGTGTTCGCCGTGGCGGGTGAAAGCGTTGCTTCGGTACACCGCTGCGTAGCCCGGCGGAGCCAAAAACTCGGCCTGCGGCAGCTTGGGCCAGTGCAAAAAGTACTTTTCTTCGCGCCGGTGCACTTTGCGCACCTCTTGCAGGCATACAAGGTCGGCGTCAAAGTGCGCCATAGCCTGTCCCAGGTTGTGAATTTCCAATCGGCGTGCCGGGCCTATGCCGCGCACGCCCTTGTGGATGTTGTAGCTCACCACCCGCAAGCGCTTGGTCATGTTGCACGCCCCTTGCCTGCGAAGCGGGGCAGCATCGCGCAGGCCTCGGCGTTGGACGGTGAAAAGCAGCACGCTGCGGCTTCGAGGTAGGGCAGCCACTGGTAATGCGTGTGTTCCTGTGGGTTGAGCCGCACTGGCGTGCGGGCAGGCACTTGCAGGCCAAAAAGGTGTTCGGTGTTAAAGCACACCCCGGGCGCGTAGCGGTGCAGCCAGCGGGGGTAGATGGGGTACACGTTCTCCAGATGCCAATCGTGCAGCACAGGGCCTTGGTCGGAGTCCAAGTCGCAGCCAATGCCGGTTTCTTCCTGGACTTCGCGGATGGCGGCGGCTTGGAATGTCTCTTGGACCGTGTCCTTGCCGCCCGTCACCGACTGCCAAAAGGCCGGTGCCAGCGGGTCCTCATCCGTGCGGCGAATCAAAAGTACGTCCCAAGTCGGGGTGTAAATTACAACCAAAACGGACTCGGGTATTTTGAATGTGCGCGGCATGGAACAGACCTTGCGGGGTTGCTCCATTGTGCCTGCGGCGGGGTCGGCGGCCTGGGCGGCGCCGGTCGTGCGCTAGCATTGGCAGGCATGGGGCACACACACTTTTCCAATTCGCCAGTGGTGCAGGTTCGGGACCTGGCGTTTGCGTATGCCGGTTGTCCGGTTTTTGCGAACCTGAACCTTGAAATTTTATCGGGCCTCACCCTGGTGACGGGTGATGAGAGCAGCGGGAAATCGACCTTGTTGAAGTTGTTGGCAGGTCAATTGCAGCCCGACCGAGGTAGCGTTTTGTATGCGCTGGAAGATGCTGCGCCGCAGAACACGGCGGCGGCAGCGAGCCGTGTACCCAGTGGTTCGGTGTATTGGGTGGACCCCCGCTCGGACCAAGACCATTTCCTGACCGTGCAAGCCTATTTCGTGCAGTTGCCCACTCTCTATCGAGGGTTTGACCCCCAGGCTTTGGGCCAGGCTATTGAAGGTCTTAGTTTGCAAGCGCACCTTGACAAGTCGATCTACATGCTCTCTACCGGTACCCGGCGCAAGGTCTGGTTGGCCGGTGCGGCGGCTAGCCACTGCCGCTTGACGCTATTGGACGAGCCCTTGGCCGCCCTGGATCAGCGCTCGCAAGTGTGGGTATTG
>CAIYQF010000408.1 GCA_903928325.1 uncultured beta proteobacterium
CAGCGCCAGCACCACGCCAGCCGACACGGCAGCAGCGTCTTTGGCAACATAGCGCCAGGTCTGGCGCAGCAGCGGCGCACGCAAGGCGTATCGCAGGTACAGGGCCAGCACGATGAGTTGGGCGTAGAGCGCCAAGTCGGTGGGTAGAAATACGAATTTAGGCATGTGCTTTGTTGCCGTTATTTGACTCGACATGAGAGCGAAAACCCTGCCGGGAAAAAACGTTTACGCCCGATGTTGAGCGTTCCACGCACGCACTGCTGTTACCCCACCCTCTCCCCCAACCCCTCTCCCGCCCCACCGGGCGGGAGAGGGGAGCCAAATCCACATTTGATTGCGTCGCTTCGGCTAGCCTTCTACTAGCGTGGCGCCCGCACCGCCGCGTGCAAAACGACAGTCGCCAGTGCTGCCCTAGCCGACGCGACGAAATCAGATGTGGCTGTTCGCCCCCCCTTTCTACCCCGCCGGGGTGGAAAGGGGGTTGGGGGGATAGGGGGGGCAAAAACCACCCTACCGAGGGAAATCTGGCCTTAGCTGAAAGTACCTTCATAAAACTCAGGCCAAACGGACCCGCGGATCCGCCAGCGTATAAGAAATATCGGTCAACACCAGCCCCACGATATACAACAGCGATCCCAAAAAAACCATCGCCCGCACCACCGCAAAGTCTTGCGCGTTGATGGCGTCGATGGTGAAGCTGCCCAGGCCCGGAATGCCAAAAAATGACTCCATGATCAGCGCGCCCAAAAACAGCAGAGGCAGCACCGCCACCGTGCCGGTCAGGATGGGCAGCATCGCGTTGCCCAGCACGTGGCGAAACAGCACCACGGGCTCGGACAGGCCCTTGGCGCGCGCGGTGCGCACGTAGTCTTTGCCAATTTCTTCCAAAAACAGGGTGCGGTAAAACAGTGCCTCGCCACCCGCGCGCGACACTATGCCGATCACCACCGGCAGCGCCAGAAACAGCCAAGCGTCCCAGCCGCCGGAAAACCCCGAAATCGGCACCAGCTTGAACAGCTTGCTAAAGAAGAACTGTCCGGCAATGATGTAAAAAAGCCCGGATACCGATAGCAAAAACACCGCAAACGCCACGCCCCAAAACTCCAGGTAAGTGCTACGAAAAAATACCAGGGTGAGCGAAAACACCACCACCACGATGAGCCCCAGTGCAAACGTGGGCAGCGCCAGCGCAAGCGAGGGGCCCACCCGGTTTTTCAGCTCAAAACCAATGTCGCGCCCGGTGTCTGACGATCCAAACTCCAGCGCAAACAAGGGCAAGGAGCGTTCGTAAAAAATGGTTTTGGTAATCTTTTGTGTCCCTTCGGCTTGGGCGTTCCAAAGCAAAGGCTTGTCGTAGCCACGGGCGGTTTTCCATTTTTCAATGGCGTCGGCCGTCACCCGCTTGCCGCCAATGTTCATGCGCGCCATGTCGTCGGGGGTGTTGACTGCAAAAAACAGCACAAAAGTCAGGATGTTGACCCCCACCAGCACGGCAAAGCCATACAAGACGCGTCGAAGAATGTAGTTCAGCATGGTGTTCTCAAGCCTCCTGCGCCAGGGTGCGCGCGGCGGTTTGCCGCTCACGCCTGCGCCAGACCCACCAAGCGGGCGCCGCCAGCGCGGCCAGCACCAGCGCCAAAAGCGGCAGCGGCCACCAGACGGGCTTGTTCCACTCGGCTATTTTTTGCGCACGCAGCGCGGTGTCCAGCCGCAGGTAGCTAATGTGGTTGCGCACGATTTGCGTGGGTTTGCCGTTGTAAATCCACTGGTGGTAGGCGGCAGCGGACTTGGGCCAGTAGCCAAAGCCCCATACGGCGTCTTGTTGCGTCACTTGCACCATTTGGTCAATCAGCGCCTGTTTCTCGGGGCCGTCGCCGAGAAACTTCATGCGGTCAAACAGGCGGTCAAAGTCGGGGTTTTGGTAGTTGGCGCCGTTTTCACCGTTGCCGTCGGTCATTGCTTTGGCATTGGGGCCGTAGAGCAGGAACAAGAAGTTCTCCGCATCCGGGTAGTCCGCTAGCCAGCCCCAAAAGAAGATCTGGATTGAGCCTTTTTTCATCTTGTCCTGAAAGCGGTTGTAGTCGGTGGAGCGCACTTCGAGTTGGATACCGATCTTGGCAAACTGGCGCACATACCAGTCCAGCGTGGCCTTGTTGGCACTGCCCGAGGAGTTGATGTCAAAGTTCAGCACCAGGGGCTGACCGGTTTTGGCGTCGCGGCCGTCGGGGTAACCGGCCTCGGCGAGCAGTTTTTTGGCTTCAATCAGGCTGCGGCGTACCGGCTTTCCGTCCACGCCCTTGCGGTAGACCACCGGGTTGAAGGCGGCGGGGCCATCTTCCCTGTAGCCAAAAAGCGAGGGGGGCACCGGGCCGGTGGCGGCCATGCCCTGGCCACGTTCAAAGATGGCGATGTGCTCTTCCCAGTCAATAGCGATGGCCAGCGCCTGGCGCAGCTTGCGGTTGCGCTCGGCCTGTTCTGGCGTGGCGCCCTTGCCCACCACCGGGTCCATCCAGTTAAAGCCCATGTACCAACTGCTCGCCTCCACCGCCGTGGGCAGGCGAATGCCTTTGTCCTTGAACTCTTTTTCCTTCTTCTTGTCGTCGCCCATGGCCACGATGTAGCCGGTGCCTACGTCCAAGCGCTCAATGGCCGGGGTGTCGTAATAACCCTGCATGAACTTGGCTTGCAGGGGAACACCCTCTTTCTCAATGTCAAACACCACCGTGTCCACAAAGGGCGTGGGCTTGCCGCAGTCGTCCAGGTAGCCTTTTTCCTTGTCGCCCGGCTCGCCCTCGCAGGGGTACGGCTCGCCACGGTAGTTGGGGTTGCGCTGCAGCACGTGGCGGCGGTTCTCGGTGAACTCGGTCAGCATGAAGGGGCCGGTGCCCACCGGCCAGTAGTTGAGCGACAGGTTTTTTTGCGCCATGCCGGGCTGGGCATAAAACTTCTCGGCCTCCCAGGGCACGGGCGAGAAAAACGCCATCGCCAGCCAGTACTTGAACTGCGGGTACTTGCCGATCACCCGGATGCGCAAGGTGTGCGGGTCGGGTGCGCTCACGCCTTCCAGCGGAAACTGCCGAAAGTCCAGGAACGGCAGGTCCCGCTCGGTCGGCGGGAGTTTGGCGCGCACGGCCTTGTCGCTGGCGGCGATCTTGGCACCGTAGTCCTTCATCCCCACGATGTAGTCGGCCATGGTCGAAAACGCAGGCGACACGACACGGGGCGTGGCCAGGCGGCGAATGGCATACACATAGTCATCAGCCACCAGCTCGCGGGTGCCGGTGGCGGCGAAGTCGGTGATCTGGTGCTTGTCCGCCGTGTCTGCGGCGGTGAGCGCGTGGTACCGGTATGCACCCTGCGCGTCCTTGGCAAACGCCGGGTGCGGCGCAAACAAAATGCCGGGCTTGATGTGGATGTCGTACACCGATTCGGCAATCTGCGCGCCCGGCGCATCGTCGGGCAGTGGCTTGCCCGCTTTGTCCAAGTAGCGCGGCGCAACCACTTCGGTGGCGGCGCGGCCTGTCAGTTCGTAAGGTCGCTTGAGGTAGTGGTAGCCGTAAGGCGGTTCGTAAACCTGGTAGGTGTAGGGCGTCTCGTCGTTGGAATACGAACTTGCCGGGTCCAGGTACTTGGGCGATCGACCGCTAAAGGGCACGAAGAGCGTGTTCGTCAGCTCAGAATGCGGGGGATGGGGGTTGTTGAGGGTGTCGGTGCAGGCGGTGACGGACAGGCCCAGGCAAACCATCACAGCCAAACGCCGCAAAAAAAGCG
>CAIYQF010000409.1 GCA_903928325.1 uncultured beta proteobacterium
ATCTGCGCGCCGCCGTCGATGTTGTGCCGCGCTGCGTGCGCCATCAAAGCGGCGTCGGTGCCGGCGATCTGCACCGCGATCGGCCCCGGCTCGCCGTCGTGATTGGCGCGCCGCAGGGTCTTGTCCGTGCGCCAAAGGTCCGGGCGTGAAGTGACCATCTCGCTCACCGCATAGCCCGCACCCAGGCGCTTGCACAGCTGGCGAAAAGGCCGGTCCGTCACCCCCGCCATGGGCGCGACAAACAGGGAATTTGCCAAAGCAAATGGACCGATAAACATGGACGGGCGGGAGGGGGTGGGGGCAAGAGACGCCGTGTTTGGCGCCGGGGCTTTGTATTCTACCTGCCTAAAATTTCAGCAGATGGAAGCAGGATTGAAATGACCCACGTCGGTTTTCCCCTTGCCTATACTGCCCCACCCATGGAACCCTTTGTGCAATCTGTTCTGACCCTGTTGGCCTTGCCTGAGTACGGACTGGTTACGGTGTTTGTGGTCGCTTTTGTATCGGCCACCTTGCTGCCGCTGGGCTCAGAGCCCGCTGTGCTGGGCCTGATACAGCTCAACCCCGCAGGCTACTGGTCGGTCATTGCGGTGGCTACCGTGGGCAACACCCTGGGCGGTGCGCTGGACTGGTGGATGGGCTATGGCGCCAAGCAGGTGGTGCGCCATGACAAACCGGGCTCCGTGAACGGGAGGGCACTGGCCTGGCTGCAAAAGCTCGGCCCCAAAGCCTGCCTGCTCGCCTGGCTACCCATCGTAGGCGACCCGCTGTGCACCGTGGCGGGCTGGATCAAACTGCCGTTTTGGCCTTGTGTGGGCTATATGCTGGTGGGCAAACTGCTGCGCTACGTGGCATTGACAGCGGCGTTTTTCAGCAGCATTCGCATGCTGCACTAAACGCCCCCGGCGGGGCCCTTTAGGGCTTGACCGTGTCTTTGATTTCCAGCGCAATACCGTGCGTGCCCAACGCCACCGGAGCGCTCAGGCCACTGAGATCGCCGGGCTGCGGTATGGCGTCACCGCTTTTGCTGATACGCGCACCCACCACCACCTGCGCGGCCGACGACAAACGCGCCGCTGGGGACATGGATTTGCTGTCGTCCAGAGTAAACGCGTAGGGCAGGTCCTTGACCTGCTTGCGCTCAGCGGCAAGGGGCATGCGGCTATCGGCTGGGCGGGCAAAAATAAACACCGTGTCCGTCGGGCTGACCTGGGCGCGCAGCGCAGCAGACAAGGTGACCGTGCCGCTGACCGAGGCGCTGGCAGCGCTGGGTTTGGCCGATGCCCCGGCGCTTGAAGCAGTCGGCGCTGTGGGTGGGGGGGCTGACAAGGGCCCCGAAGTACCTGCGCGTTCTGGTTCGGGTGCGGGTGCACCCGTGGCCAGGCTGCGGGCTTCTTGCAGGCTAGCGACTACGCGCTGCACCAGGGCATTTTCGGGGGGGCCGATTCTTTCCACCTGGGCCCAGTAGCGCACGGCCAAGGCGTAGTCCTTGCGGACAAAGGCGTCGGTTCCGGCCAACGCCAGGCCCTTGAGGCTATTGGGGTCGAGCTTGAGCGCGCGCTGGATCAAGGCCATGGGCTCGCCGGTGAGCGTGTGCTGATTTTTGACCGCCAGGGCGTCGGCGTAGTCCACCAGCAGCGAGGCGTCATCTTTGCGCAAAGCCAGCGCGCGGGTGTAGGCCTTGAGCGCGTCTTCGTTGCGATCCATGACGCTGTAGGACCGCGCCAGCATCGCCCAGCCTTCGCCGTCCTCGGGGTTTTGCTTGAGCCGCTCGGCTAGCTTGTCCACCATGGCCACGATTTGCGCCGAGCTGCCCGCTTGCCCGGCGTCGTCACCGACCGCGGCATCGTCCCGCCCGGCAGCACCCGTGTACCAGTAGCCGGCACCCGCCACCAGCACGATGGCCAGGGCCAAGGCTGCGAGCAAGCGCATCGGCGTTTTGCCCGGCACCGTGCCGGCGCCCGCCGCAGGCGCGTCGTGCAGCAGCAAGTCGAGCAGACGGCGCTCCAGGGCTGCGGTTTCATGGTCGAGCTGGGTTTGCGTGAGAGCACCCTGCTCGTGGCGCTCTTGCAACTGCGCGAGCTGGCGCTTGAAAGGGGAAACAAGGGGGTGCAAAGAATTCGCCATGGCTCAATTTTAAAAAATAGGGTGGTCCGGGGCCGCGTTCGGCTCCTCAGGCTCAAACTGGTCGGCCGCCATGCGGCTGCGACGACGCAGCACGACAAACAGCGAGCCCAGACCGATCAGCACCATGGCCGCCGGGCCCAGCCACAGCAGGGCGGTGATCGCCTTGAATGGTGGGCGGTACAGCACAAAGTCGCCGTAGCGCGCGGTCAGGTAGTCGGTGATCTGCTGGTCGGTCTTGCCCGCTTGCAGCATCTCGCGCACCTGGCCTCGCAGGTCCACGGCCAGTTCGGCGTGCGAGTCGGCAATCGTTTGGTTTTGGCACACCAGGCAGCGCAACTCGCTGGCAATCGCCATCATGCGGGCTTCGAGCGCGGGGTCGTCTACCGCCGGGGCCGCCTCATTGGCCCAGGCGACGCCGATGCAACAGGCCAAAAGAACAGGCAAAACACCCGCCAAGAACAGACTCGATACGCGCTTAGCCATTGAGCTTCCTTACCAAAGGTTCGATTTGCGTGCGAATCACCTCCGGCGTGACCGGGCCGATGTGCTTGAAACGCACCACGCCCTGGCGGTCGATGATGAAGGTCTCGGGAACGCCATAGACGCCATAGTCAATGCCCACCCGGCCATCCAGGTCCGACAGCGATGCGGTGTAGGGGTTGCCAAAGTCGGCCAGCCATTTCAGACCGGCGCTGCGCTGGTCTTTGTAGTTCAGGCCGTAAATCGGCAGCAGCTTCGCCTTAGAAAACTCCACCAGCAGCGGATGCTCTTCACGGCACGCCACGCACCACGAAGCCCATACGTTGAGCATCCACACCTGGCCCAGCAAGTCATCGCGGGCGATTTTTTGCTCTGGCTGGTCCAAACGCATGAGCGCAAAGGCGGGTGCGGGCTTTCCAATCAGGGGCGAGGGCACTTCCTTGGGGTCCAGGTGCAATCCGGCGCCCAAAAACAGCACCAGTACCAAAAAGATGCCCATGGGTAGCAAAAACTTCAGGTATTTCATACCACAGCTCCGGTTTTGCGGCGGTAGCGCCGGTCGGTCACCGCCAGCCAGCCGCCCAGCGCCATGAGCAGGCAGCCGCCCCAAATCCAGTCAATGAAAGGCTTGACGTAGACGCGCACGATCCAGGCGCCGCCTTCGACTTCCTCGCCCAGCGAGACATACAGGTCGCGCGCAATGCCAACGTCAATGGATGCCTCGGTCATCGGGTTTTGTTGCACACGGTAGACGCGCTTTTCCGGGCGCATCTCCAGCACCGCACCGCCCTCGCGCACCACCTGCATCTGGCCTTGCATGGCGACGTAATTGGGGCCTTGCAGCTCTTTGACGCCACCAAAGGTGAATGTGTAGCCGCGCACCGTGGTGGTGTCGCCCACGGCCATCTTGACGTCGCGCTCGACCTCATAACTCTTGACCATCACCACACCAAAGCAAAACGCGGCAATACCCAGGTGCGCCACCATCATGCCCACCAAAGAGCGCGGAATGTGGCGTGCTTTGCCATAGGCGTGCGACCAATGGCTGCCCGCCGGGTGCACCCGCTCCCATAGGTCCGTGGCCACCGATGCCGCCACCCAGAACGCCATCACCAAGCCTAAGGTGGAGACCGGCCGCACTTCACCAGCGAGGGCACCCACGCCCAGCGCGGCCAGCACCGCCACTGCCGCAGCCCAGCGCAGGCGCAGCGCAAGCGAGGGCAAATCGGTCTCTTTCCAGCGCGCCAAAGGGCCCACGCCCATCAAAAACACGGTGGGCGCCATCAGCGGCATGAACACCGCATCGAAATACGGTGGACCGACCGAAATTTTGCCCAGCCCCAGAGCGTCGAGCAGCAGCGGGTACAAGGTGCCGAGTAAGACCGCACACGCCGCCACCAGCAAGAGCACGTTGTTGCCCAAAAGTGCCGACTCCTTGGACCACAGCGCAAAGCGCTTGCCCAAACCCACGGTAGGCGCGCGCCAGGCGTACAGGGCGAAGGACGCACCAACCACCACGGTCAAAAACGCCAGAATGAACAAACCCCGACGCGGGTCGGTGGCAAACGCGTGCACCGACGACAAAACCCCCGAGCGCACAAGAAACGTACCCAGAAGCGAGAAGGAAAACGCAAGAATCGCCAGCAGCACGGTCCAGGACTTGAAGCTGTTGCGCTTTTCCGTCACCGCCAGGGAGTGGATCAGCGCGGTGCCCAAAAGCCATGGCATAAGCGAGGCGTTTTCCACCGGGTCCCAAAACCACCAGCCGCCCCAGCCCAGTTCGTAGTACGCCCAGGAACTGCCCAAGGCAATGCCAACGGTCAAAAACATCCAGGCCACCGTGGTCCAGGGCCGCGTCCAGCGCGCCCAGGTGCTATCCAGGTTGCCGCCCAAGAGCGCGGCAATGGCAAAGGCAAAAGCCACCGAGAAGCCCACATAACCCATGTACAGCATGGGCGGGTGAATCACCATGCCGGGGTCTTGCAGCAAGGGGTTGAGGTCGCGCCCGTCGGGCGGCGCTGGGAACAAGCGGTCAAACGGGTTGGAGGTGAGCAGCATAAAAAGCAAAAAGCCAACACTGACTAAGCCCATCACCGCCAAAATGCGCGCCACGACGGCCTCGGGCAAATGGCGGCTAAAAGCGGCCACCGCCACCATCCAAAGGGACAGCATTTGCACCCACAGCAGCAGCGAGCCCTCGTGCCCACCCCACACGCCGGCAATGCGGTACTGCAAGGGCAGCGCGGTATTGCTGTTGGACGCCACGTACAGCACCGAAAAATCGTGCCGCACAAACGACGCCACCAGGCAGGCAAAGGCCACCACTACCAGTACAAACAGCGTGTAGGCACCCAAGCGGGCTAAAGCCATCCAGTCGCTGCGTCCGGTGGCTGCGCCGGCCATGGGCACCACGCCCAGCGCCAGCGCCACACCCAGGGCCAGCCACAGAGCGAAGTGGCCAATTTCAGGAATCAAAGTCATTGCGCGGGTACCAAAGTTGCTGCCGCCTTTGCGTTGGCGGCGGCAGCGTTTTTCAAAGCCTGGGCCGCCTCGGGCGGCATGTAGTTCTCATCGTGCTTGGCCAGCACTTCTTTGGCCTGGAACACGCCGTTTTCCAGCTGCCCTTGGGCCACCACGCCTTTGCCTTCCTTGAACAGGTCGGGCAAGATGCCCGCAAACTGCACCGGTACCGTTTTGGCGGTGTCGGTCACCTCGAAGCGCACGTTCACGCCGTCGCGCTTGACGCTGCCAGTCACCACCAGACCACCGAGGCGGAAGGTGCGCCCGTTGGGCACCTCTTTGGCGTCGATTTGGGTGGGTGTGTAAAAAAACACCAGATTGCTCTGAAAGGCATTGAGCACCAGCGCCGTGGCCGCGCCGACCACGGCGACGATTCCCAGTGCGATGGCCATGCGTTTGCGCCGTGGCGTCATAGGTCCCTGTCCTCTTCAAGTTGTTCATGCACCTGCTGCAAAGCCTGCAGGTGCCGATGTGCGGCGGCGCGCACTTCCAGCAGCAGCCCCAGCGCCACCACGGCGTAGGAGCCCCACACATACAGGCCGTAGCCGCCCATGGCCCAAAAATCGCCCCAGTTGGCCCAGATCATGCTGCCACCTCCTGCGCCCAGTGGGTGTGGCGCTCGCGCTCCAAAATAATGCTGCGCACGCGGTACAAGGCCATCGCAATGCTGTAGGCCCAGAACGCCAGCGCCATCAGCAGCATGGCCCACAACATGGTTTGCGCCATGCTCGAACCCTTGGTGATAGACACCGAAGCGCCCTGGTGCAAGGTGTTCCACCACTTCACCGAAAAATAGATGATGGGCACATTCACCGCCCCCACCAGCGCCAGCAGGCCACCGGCCTTGTCCGCGCGGCGCGGGTCGTCGATCGCGCTGGTCAGGGCGATGTAGCCCATGTAGAGAAAAAACAAAATC
>CAIYQF010000410.1 GCA_903928325.1 uncultured beta proteobacterium
AAAGCAAGCTGGAAAGCTTTGCAAAGCATTCGCGCGTGCCGGTGATCAACGGCCTGACCAACGAGTTCCACCCCTGCCAAATTTTGGCGGACATCTTCACCTACATCGAGCACCGCGGGCCCATCCAGGGCAAAACCGTGGCCTGGGTGGGCGACGGCAATAACATGGCCAACACCTGGCTGCAGGCGGCGGACTTGCTGGGCTTCAAGGTCCACGTCAGCACCCCCAGCGGCTACGAGATCGACCAGTCGATTGCCGGTCTGCGCTCGGCCGATAGCTACAAGGTGTTTAGCGACCCCTTGAGCGCCTGCGCGGGCGCAGACCTGGTCACCACCGACGTGTGGACCAGCATGGGCTTTGAAGCCGAAAACGAGGCCCGCCTGAAAGCCTTTGCCTCCTGGCGCGTCAGCCAGGACATGATGGCCGCCGCCGCTCCAGACGCTTTGTTCATGCACTGCCTGCCTGCGCACCGGGGCGAAGAAGTGGACGCCGAGGTGATAGACGGGCCGCAAAGCGTGGTCTGGGACGAGGCCGAAAACCGCATGCATGTGCAAAAAGCGCTGATGGAATACCTGCTGCTGGGCCGATTGGGCTAGGCGCTATGACCACCCTGCACGACTGCCAGCAGCGCGACGCCGCCGACCCACTGCGCCCGCTGCGCGAGCTTTTTTCTGTTCCAAAGGGCCTGATTTACCTGGACGGCAACTCGCTGGGTGTGATGCCCAAAAGTGCCCCCGCGCGCGCCGCGCAGGTGGTGGGCCAAGAATGGGGCCAGGGGCTGATTCGCGCCTGGAACGCGGCCGCCTGGTTTGACCTGCCCCAGCGCCTGGGCGACAAAATAGCCCCCTTGATAGGTGCAGGCCCTGGTGAAGTGGTGGCCACCGACTCCACGTCTATCAATCTGTTCAAGGTCTTGTCCGCCGCGCTGTCTATCGCCGCCAACGACCAGCCCGCGCGGCGCACCATCGTCAGCGAGCGCAGCAACTTCCCTACCGACCTCTATATCGCCGAAGGCCTGTGCGCACAGCGCGGCTACACCCTCCAACTGGTGGAACCAGACGAGATAGGCGCTGCGCTTGGCACTGATACCGCCGTGCTGATGCTCACCCACGTGAACTACCGCACCGGCGCCATGCACGACATGGCCGCCGTCACCAAAGCCGCACACGCCGCAGGCGCCCTGGTGGTGTGGGACCTGGCGCACAGTGCCGGCGCAGTGCCCGTGGATTTGACTGGCGCGGGCGCCGACTTTGCGGTCGGCTGCGGCTACAAATACCTCAACGGTGGCCCCGGCGCACCGGCTTTTGTCTGGGCCAAGCCCCTGCACGCGCAGCGCACCGATCTGCGCTTTTTGCAGCCCCTGTCGGGCTGGTGGGGCCACGCTGCGCCGTTTGCCTTTACGCCGGACTACCAAGCCGCCCCCGGCATTGAGCGCTCCCTGTGCGGCACCCAGCCCATCGTGAGCCTGGCGCTGCTGGAATGCGGCTTGGACGCTTTCAAGGCAGCAGAACCCTTGGGCGGCATAGCGGCGCTGCGCGCCAAGTCATTGGCTTTAACGGACTTGTTTATTGCGCTGGTGGAAGAGCGCTGCCAGGGCTTTGGGCTGGGGCTGGCCACACCGCGCGACCACGCCCGGCGCGGCTCGCAGGTGTGTTTGACGCGCGAACATGCCGCAGGCGGCGCAGAAGACGGCTCCTTGGGCTCAGGCGCCTTTGCCATCATGCAGGCGCTGATCGCGCGCGGCGTGATTGGCGACTACCGGGCGGGCGACGGCGGCGTGCACAAAGACATCTTGCGCTTTGGTCTGACGCCGCTCTACATTGGCTATGGAGACGTCTGGAACGCGGTGGAACAGCTACGCCAGGTGCTGGTCAGCGGGGAATGGAAGTTGCCAGCGTTCCATCAGCAGCACGCGGTAACCTGAGCGCCTGTCGCCGTGCAAGTCGGGTAGAGATTCACGCTAGGCGCCGAAAAGCTCCGCCATTTCCTCGTCGCTGAAGACCCGTGACCGGGTATGGAACGCCTTGCCCTCCGGTCCTTCCAGGGAAAAAGTGCCCCCGTGTCCCTCAATCACGTCAATGATCAACTGGGTGTGCTTCCAATATGTGTACTGCGCCAGCCCCATGTAAAAGGGACTGCCGCCGATATCGCCCAAATACACGTCTCCCGCGCCTATGGTAATTTCACCGGGCAAATAGCAATTGGCTGCACTGTTGTCGCAGCAGCCGCCGGACTGGTGAAACATCAGGTCGGGGCCATGTTTGGATTTGAGAAAAGCCACCAACTCCAGGGCCGCAGGGGTGGCAACTACTTTATCGACCATGGTGGCCTCCAAAAAAATGAAGGGGCAGTTGCCTGCCCCTTCGGTTGCAATCGTCAACCGTCTAGCGGTTTAAAAGAATCCGAGCTTGCTCTCGCTGTAGCTTACCAACAGGTTTTTGGTTTGCTGGTAGTGGTCGAGCATGACCTTGTGGGTTTCGCGGCCAATGCCGGACTCTTTGTAGCCGCCAAACGCTGCGTGCGCGGGGTAGGCGTGGTAGCAGTTGGTCCAGACGCGGCCGGCCTTGATGGCGCGGCCCATACGGTAGGCCACGTTGCCGTTGCGGCTCCAGACGCCAGCGCCCAAGCCGTACAGCGTGTCGTTGGCAATCGCCAGCGCTTCGGCTTCGTCCTTGAAGGTGGTCACAGCCAGTACTGGTCCAAAAATTTCTTCTTGGAAGATGCGCATCTTGTTGTGGCCCTTGAACAGCGTGGGCTGCACGTAATAGCCGCCGGCCAGATCGCCTCCTTGGTGCGATTGCGCGCCACCAATCAAGACCTCGGCACCTTCTTGCTTGCCCAGTTCCAGGTACGACAGGATCTTGGTGAGCTGCTCTTTGGACGCTTGGGCACCAATCATGGTGTTGCCGTCCAGGGGGTTGCCCTGCACGATGGCGGCCACGCGCTTGAGCACACGCTCCATAAATTTGTCGTAGATCGATTCTTGGATCAGCGCGCGCGAGGGGCAGGTGCAGACCTCGCCCTGGTTAAAGGCAAACAGCACCAGGCCTTCGATTGCCTTGTCCAGAAAACCGTCGTCTTTGTCCATCACATCGGCAAAAAAGATATTGGGCGACTTGCCGCCGAGCTCCAGTGTGGCCGGAATCAGGTTGTTGGCAGCGGCTTGTGCAATCACGCGCCCCGTGGTGGTCGAGCCGGTGAAGGCAATCTTGGCGATGCGCTTGCTAGTGGCCAGCGGCAGGCCTGCTTCGCGGCCATAACCATTGACGATATTGAGCACGCCCGGGGGCAGCAGGTCAGCAATCAGTTCGGCCAAGACCAAGATGCTGATGGGGGTGGATTCGGCTGGTTTCAAGACCACGCAGTTGCCAGCACCGAGCGCGGGCGCCAGTTTCCAAGCCGCCATCAGAATCGGGAAGTTCCAGGGAATGATCTGACCGACCACGCCCAGCGGCTCTTGGATGTGGTAGGCCACCGTGTTCTCGTCGATGTTGCTCAGAGCGCCTTCCTGCGCACGCACGCAG
>CAIYQF010000411.1 GCA_903928325.1 uncultured beta proteobacterium
ATCGTGGGCCAGTTGCTGTATTCCTTGATGCCTTGGCGAATGCCGTCGTCTTCAAGCACGTTGACGGTGGTGACGGTTTTGGTGTCCACGCCGCAGGCTTTGAGGATTTGGATGGCGCGGCCGGAAAAGCCGCACTGGGGAAAGCTGGCGCTGCCCTTCATGAACAAGACCACTTCGTTGGTTTTGACCAGGGTGTCAATGCGTTGTTGTGCGTCGCTCATGGGAATGTCCTTTGCTGGATAAATTCAAAACAGGCTGGATTATTTCACTTTCAGAATGTCCCTTCCCGCTGCCCCGGCGTGGGGGGCGGGCGGGCCATGGTGGTGCGGCGGGGCCCATCGCGGCTTTTAAGATAATGCATGCTGCATTTATCCCACCCACCACCGGAATCCCTCCCCATGAAGATCACCAAAGACAGCGCCGTCACCGTCCACTACAAGGTTGCCAACGCACAGGGCAAACTGCTCGAGGAAAGCAAAGAACCCATGTCCTACCTGCACGGCGGCTACGGCAACCTGTTCCCCAAGGTGGAAGAAGCGCTGGAAGGGCAGGCAGTTGGATTCAAAGGCTTGGTCGAACTGTCAGCCGACGAGGCTTTCGGCCCGCGTGATGAGGCGCTGCTGCAGTCCATCCCCAAAAGCCAATTTCCACCTGGCGTGAAGGTGGGCGGCCAAATCGAAGGCCAGGACGCCCAAGGCCAGGTGAGGCCCTTTACCGTGCTCAAGATCAAGGGCGACACCGTCATGCTGGACGGCAACCACCCGCTGGCCGGCCAGGCGCTGCGCTTTAGCGTGCAGGTGCTGGAAGTACGCGCTGCTTCGGAAGAAGAAATCGCCCACGGCCACGTGCACGGCGCGCACGGTCACCACCACTGAAGCGCTAAAGGGCTCGAAATTTGCCCGAGCCAAAGCGCCTAGAATCGAATTTGCTAGAGGTGTCACCGTCGGTGACTGAGAAATACTCTTTGAACCTGATCTGGGTCGTACCAGCGTAGGGAAGCAAGCGCCTCGTTGCTTTCGCTCGTCCGGCCCGGATCTCCACTTTTAGGACGATCATGGCCCATCCAACTACCGCCTCCCTGACCCCCGCCGACCTCTGGTCCGATGTCGAAAAAGTGCGCGCTTACGCGCCCCTGGTCCATAGCATCACCAACCACGTAGTGATGAACCTCAACGCCAATGTCCTGCTGGCCGCAGGCGCCTCCCCCGTGATGGCCCACGCCCATGAAGAGGTGGTGGATATGGCGGGAATTGCCCAAGCGCTGGTGCTCAACATCGGCACGCTGGAGCCTTATTGGATCGAGAGCATGCGGCTGGCGCTGCTGACCGCCACGGCGCGCGGCATTCCCGTGGTGCTGGACCCGGTGGGCGCGGGCGCGACGCCCTACCGCAACCAAAGCCTGGCGCTGCTGATGTCCACCGCCTCGCCCAGCGTGATCCGCGGCAACGGCTCCGAGGTGATGAGCCTGGCGGGTTCGGCCATCCAGACGCGCGGTGTGGACAGTGGTGCCGCAGCGGATGACGCTCTCGGCGCCGCCCAGGCCTTAACCCAGGCGACCCACGGCGTGGTGTGCGTCAGCGGCGCTACCGACCACGTGCTCGACGCGCAGCACCGCTGGGCGCGCCTGTCCAACGGCCATGGGTGGATGACCAAAATCACCGGCATCGGCTGCTCGGCCACCAGCCTGATTGGCGCGTTTTGCGTGGTGCAGCCCGACCTGTGGCGCGCCACCGTGGCGGCCATGGCGTTGTGGGGCGTGGTGGGCGAACTCGCCGCCGAGCAGGCGCAAGCCGCCAGCCAGGGCGTGGGCAGCATGCAGGCCTATATGCTCGATGCGCTGCAACTCATGAACGCCGACACCTTTACCCAGCGCCTGCGCCTGGAGGTGGCGACGTGGTAAGCGCACCCACCAGCCAAAACTACCGCGCCCGCATGGCCCAGGTGCTGGGCGTCTACCTGGTCACCGACGAGGCCAGTTGCGCCGGGCGCAGCCTCCCCGACGTGGTAATGGCCGCCGTGCAAGGCGGCTCCACCTGTGTGCAGTTGCGCGAAAAGCACCTGAGCACCCGCGACTTTTGCGCCAAGGCCGTGGCCTTGCAGGCCTTGCTCTCGCCCTTGGGCATTCCGCTGGTCATTAACGATCGGGTGGACATTGCCCTGGCCTGCGGCGCGCCCGGCGTGCACCTGGGCCAGTCTGATATGTCGGTGGCGCAAGCACGCCGCCTGTTGCCGCCCGAGGTGTTTTTGGGCTGGTCGGTCGAAACCCTGGCGCATGTGGCCCAAGCCGCCACGGCAGAGCTGGCCGGCGTGGACTACCTGGGCGTGAGCCCCGTGTTTGCCACCCCCACCAAGACCGACACCAGCGCGCCTTGGGGCTTGGACGGACTGCGCCAGGTGCGCGCGGCCACTGCGCTGCCACTGGTGGCGATTGGCGGCATTCACGCGGGCAACGCTGCCGAGGTGCTGGCGGCCGGTGCTGACGGCTTGGCCGTGGTCAGCGCCATTTGTGGCGCCGCCGACCCGACCGCCGCCGCGCGCCAGTTGCGCGGCATTTGGGAGAAAAAGAGATGAATCCATCCCTTGTTACCGCACCATTCACTTACCAATACCCGCGCGTGCTCACCATCGCGGGCTCGGACAGCGGCGGCGGCGCGGGCATCCAGGCCGACTTGAAGACCTTTTCGGCCCTGGGCTGCTTTGGCATGAGCGCCATTACCGCGCTCACCGCGCAAAACACCCAGGGCGTGCGCGCCATCCACGCCGTGCCGCCCGAGATGCTGCGCCAGCAGATAGACGCCGTGGTGGACGACATGGGCGTGCACGCGGTCAAGATCGGCATGCTGCATTCGGCCGACGTGGTGGGCGCGGTGGCCGATGCCATTGACCTCCACCGGCTGCCCCACGTGGTGCTGGACCCGGTGATGGTGGCCACCAGCGGCGCGGTG
>CAIYQF010000412.1 GCA_903928325.1 uncultured beta proteobacterium
AGGTTGGCGGCAAACGATTTGGTGCGGATTTCGTCTTGGCGGTACAGCAGGTTTTTGCGCGGCATCACCTTCTCTATCGTGCCCTCGTCTTGGGTAATTTGCCACAGCACGCGGTCGCCCACTACGGTTTGGCTCTTCTTGCCGCGGGGGTGGCAAATGACTTTGCGGCCATCCGGCGTTTCTACCCACACGTGGCGACCGTGGCCGGCAATGACCAAACCTTGTTGAAGGTTCTTGCCCTCAGCCAATCGTTGGCCCCGATGTGCTGGCCTTGTCTATCAAGGTATCCACTTTGGCTGCGCACTCGAAGTCGCTGTGCGAGAGGCCTTTCACGTCATGGGTGCGCCAGTGCACGGTGCAGGTTTTGTAAGCCACCTGCAGTTCGGGGTGGTGCTCGTTTTGTTCGGCCAAAAACGCCACGGCGTTGACAAAGGCAATGGTTTGCAGATAGCCCTTAAAGGCAAAAGTTTTCTCGATGGCCAGCTCTGTGCCGTCACCGGACAGGCGCCAGCCCTGCAACTGCGAGAGCTTGGCAACAATTTGCGGCCCGGTGAGGGCGCTGCGTAGCGGGCGCGTCGGGGTGGGTGGGGTCGCCATCACGCCGTGCCCAATGTGCCAGCCAGGCGATGGAGTCGCTGTAGGGCTGGCGGGTGGGAGTAATAAAAACGCACGTACCACGGGTCCGGTGTGAGGGTGGACGCGTTGTCTTCGTAGAGTTTGAGCAAGGCCGAGGCCAGGTGCGTGCCGCTGGATTTTTGCACCGCGTACGCGTCGGCCTCAAATTCATGGCGGCGGGAGGTCCAGGAGAAAACCGGGCCGATGAAGGTGGTGAACGCTGGCAAGGCCAGCATGAACAACAGCAAGGCCAGTGCGTCGTTCGCGCCTAGCGCATTGGGCAAGACGCCGAGCCCCGCAAAAAACCAGACCTGCGCGCTCAACCAACCCAGCAGCGCAAAGCCCACCAGGCTCAGGGCAAACAGCGATACCACACGCTTGAGGATGTGCCGGTGGGCGAAGTGCCCTAATTCGTGGGCCAGGACGGCGTCCACTTCGTCAGCGCTCAAGCGGGCCAACAAGGTGTCATAAAAAACCACGCGTTTGGCCGCACCAAAACCGGTGAAATACGCGTTGGCATGGGCGCTGCGTTTGCTGCCGTCCATGACGTAAAAGCCCTGGGCGCGAAAGCCGCAGCGCTGCATCAAGGCCTGCACGCGGGCGGTCAATTGCGCGTCCTTGAGTGGCTGAAACTTGTTGAACCACGGCGCTATCCAGGTCGGGTAGATCAGCATGGCCAGCACATTAAAGCCCATCCAGACAGCCCAGGTCCAGACCCACCAAGATGGGCCCGCCGCGCCCATCAGCCAAAGCACCAGCAACAGCAAGGGGCCGCCAATCACAAGGCCGAGAAGCACAGATTTTCCCAGGTCTTGCAGCCAGAGCTTAAAGCTCGTCTTGTTAAAGCCAAAGTTTTGCTCAATGACGAACGTGCCATACAAACCAAAGGGAATGTCGACCAAGGCGTTTACCAGCGTGAAGGCGCCAATGAGCGCAACTTGCGCTAGCAGGCCCTGGCCCCATTGCTGCGTGACGGCTTCGTTCAAAGCACTCAGGCCGCCCAGCAGCGTCCACGCAAGCGTCACTGCCACGCCCCATGCCAATTCCAGCATGCCAAAGCGTGTTTTAGCAACCGTGTAGTCCGCTGCCTTTTGGTGCGCTTGCAGGCCAATGCGGTCGGCAAACACGGTGGGCACTGCGCTGCGATGTCCCACCACGTGGCGAACCTGGCGGGTCGCTAGCCAAAATTTCAGCGCCAGGCTGCAAACCAGTGCGGTGGCAAAAACAAGGGTGACAAGGCTGGACGGGTTGGCGATGGTTTCAGGCATCCATAGAGTTTAGGCCATCGACGACAATCGAGCCCATGCCTGAAAACACCCCCGCCCTCAGCAAATCCGATAAAAACCTCGTCTGGCTCGACTGCGAAATGACCGGCCTCAACCCGGTGGTGGACCGCATCATCGAAATCGCAGTCGTTGTCACCGGCCCGCAGCTCGAATGCCGTACCGAAGGTCCGGTATTCGTCATCCACCAATCGGACGCGCAGCTCGACACCATGGACGCGTGGAACAAAGGCACGCACGGCAAAAGCGGCCTGATTGCCAAGGTCAAGGCGTCCAGTACCACCGAGCAGGAGGCGCAAACGCAGCTGCTGGCGTTTCTTGCGCGGTTTGTGCCAGCCGGTGCGTCGCCCTTGTGCGGCAACACCATTGGGCAAGACCGGCGCTTTTTGGTGGAGTACATGCCGCAATTGGAGGCTTTTTTTCACTACCGCAACCTGGATGTCAGCACGCTCAAAGAGTTGAGCCGTCGTTGGCGCCCCGAGGTATACGCCAGCTTCAAAAAGCAGCAACGCCACACGGCGCTGGCCGACGTGCACGAATCCATTGATGAGCTGGAACACTACCGCACCCACTTCCTCAAACTGAGCTGATCGGCGCCAGGTTAGGTAGAAACCCGAATCCATGCGATAATACGAGGCTTCGCTAAACGAATGTTGTTGGCAACACGAAGCGATTTTGTACATCTCCCTTCATTCACCGGGCCCCACGACATGGGCCCCCAGCGCTGATTGAAC
>CAIYQF010000413.1 GCA_903928325.1 uncultured beta proteobacterium
TGACCGGCTGCCCGCGCTGGGTCAGCACCAGCAGCAGCTCCTGTTGCGCCTGGGCCGCTTGGCCAGCGGGTTCTTGCGCGGCATTCCAGCGCAACCAGACTTTCAGCGCCTGCCCCAGGGCCGCCACCCGGCTTTGGCGCCAGCCCACCGGCTCCAAGTGGAGCGCCAGCAGTGGCGCGGCATCAGCCTGGTCTAGGATGCGGATACGGATATGGGCAAAACCCGCGTCGGCAAAAGCGCGGCCCAGCGCATCAAGCCCTTGCACGGAAGCAACAGAAAGTTCAGCCTGCGGCACCGCTTGCGGTGCTGCAGGCACTGCCACACCGGTGCTGACCGGCGATGGCCCGCTAGATGAAGCCGGTGGCGAAAGGGGCAAAAGGGGCGCCGCATGCTGCTGCAAGGCCCGGCTGCGCGCGCGCTCGGGGTACAGAACCCAAGAAAAAGACATTTGCGCCGATTGCTGGCCAAAAGTGTCGGTGAGCTTTTGGCTAAACGACAGGGCCAGGTCGCTGTCCCCGCTGATTTGCTGCACGTAGGCCACGCCAGCCCGCACCTCACGCGTGTCGCTTTCAAGCTGGGCGCTCAGGCGCTCGGTCAGGCGCACCATGGTGCTGGCAAACACCCCGTCGAGCAGGGCCTTGGGTGACACCCTTTTGGCGTAACCCAGCGAAACATCCACCGGCCCCAGGTCAGACGTCGCCACCGCGTAGGTGCTGCGGTACTGCGTGGCCGCACCACCATAGTCGGTAAAGCCCGCCGCCACGCGGGTATTTCCGGGCAATACAAAGGGCAGCTGGTACTTGGCTGACACCGACAGGTCGCGTTCACCGGCCGTGCAGTAGTCGGGGTCGTACATATTGCAGCGCGTATCACCTGAAAAACTGAGTCGACCAAATGCCTCCAAACCCGGCAACAGCCCGACTCCACCGGTCAACACGCCAAAGCTTCCCAAGCCGGGATAGGGGTTGGGGATATCGGGAATAGAGTTAGCCAGCGACACCGCCACCACGCCCAAGGGCAGCACCTTGGCCGTCGGGCTGTTGACCGCTCCGCTATAACCGCCGGGCGCCGCCGGGCTCTTGACGTCTGGAACATCCTGCGCCAGTGCCAGCAAAGGCACCAGCGCCGCCAGGCCAACAAGCACCGGGCGGCCACCACGTGGAATAAAAAACCCGCTCATACGCACCCAAAAAAAATTACAGCATGCGTTTGGCATGCTGTAAAGAAAGGATTTACGCGGTAAAAGGCGGCACCCAGAAGGAATGCCGCACGCCCATTACAGACTAGAGCTGCCCGTTCCGGTACCGGTAGCAAACGTGCCCGTCGTCACCGCTGCGTCCTGCTTGGTCACGCCCGCCGATATCTGGGCCGCAGTGGGTGCCACATTGGGGGTTGTCACGGTCACCACGCTGCTGGCATAGGTTGCCAAAGTGCTATTCATGCTCGTCACGATCGCGGGCACGGTAGAAGAAATGGTGCCCACTCCACCAGACACGGTGACGGCAGAAGCCAAGGTTTTGAACTGCGTCAAAGGAGAGCCGGTAGAGTACTTGGCCATAGTAGCCAAGATGCTGCCGTAGGTATCGGTGGGGCTGGGTTCAGCCAATGTTGCCGCCACTGGCGCCGCAGTGATCAGCGTGCCGTCTGGCAAGCCCATGGCCAGGTTGGTTTGCACCACGGCCGTATTGACGGCCGTTGCCGTCAAAGCCACAGACAAGGCAGTCGTTCCGATGGTGGATACATTGAGTCCGGCGAATTCGGCGGCCATATTCGTCAGGGGCGTCACACCAACGCTCGATCCATTGGAGGCCGAGGCGGCAATGGACAGCATGGACGTGGTGTCGCTGGCTGCAATGCTTTCGACAAGGCCCGACTTTTCGTTGTAATACGTAGCCCCTGCGAGCGTAACCTTCACGATAACCGGTCCGGACGTATATCCGTACAGCGTTACGCTGACCTTGCCAGTCGTTGGGCTGGTGGTTCCGGTGCCGAGCAAGGCACCTGACGCGTTGTACACGGCAACTGTTGCCCCATACACCGCACCCAGTGCGGGGGTTACGCTCAGGGTGGAGGTACTGCTGGTTGTACCGCCGCAACCGGATAAAACCAATGCGGCTGCCGACACCGCAGCGAGGGCAAAACGACGGGAAAATGTGGATACAGACATGGCAAAGCTCCAAAAAGTAAGACGCAAGGGGTTTATGAGATTCACGATACCACCAAAAACCAAAATTTTCGTGACAAAAAGCTCATAAAGTCACCAATTTTTAGGGGGTGTCCTAGATTTTGTGTAAACGGTCTAATGGCAGGAAACTGCCTTCATCTTCAAAGGAAGAGAAATGACCGTAAACAACGAATTGATAGACCGCCTGTTGGCGGATTACA
>CAIYQF010000414.1 GCA_903928325.1 uncultured beta proteobacterium
AAGTTTGAAGAGTTTGAGACCAAGATGCGGCAGGCCATTTTTGTGTCCGCCACCCCCGCGCAGTGGGAAAAAGACCATGCCGGCCAGGTGGTGGAGCAATTGGTGCGCCCCACCGGCCTGGTGGACCCGGAGGTGGAGGTGCGCCCCGCCACCACGCAGGTGGACGACGTGCTGCAAGAAATCCGCATCCGTGTCGAAAAGAACGAGCGCGTGCTGATCACTACGCTAACCAAGCGCATGGCCGAGCAACTGACCGACTACTTGAGCGATAACGGCGTGAAAGTGCGCTACCTGCACAGCGACGTGGACACCGTGGAGCGCGTGGAGATCTTGCGTGACCTGCGCCTGGGCACGTTTGACGTGCTGGTGGGCATCAACCTGCTGCGCGAGGGCCTGGATATACCGGAGGTGTCACTGGTGGCAATTCTGGACGCGGACAAAGAGGGCTTTTTGCGCTCCGAGCGCTCTCTTATCCAAACCATAGGCCGCGCCGCCCGCAATTTGGAGGGCCGGGCGATTTTGTACGCCGACAAAATCACCGACTCCATGGCACGCGCCATGGGCGAGACCGAGCGACGGCGCAAAAAGCAGGTGGCCCACAACTTGGAGCGTGGCATCACCCCGCGCGCCATCGTGAAAAAGGTGCGCGATCTGATTGACGGCGTGTACAGCGAAAAAGCGGGCAAGGAAGCCGAGCGATTGGAGCGCGACGCCCTGCAGCGCGCGCAGGTGGAAGACATGAGCGAGAAGGACATTTCGCGTGAAATCAAGCGCCTGGAGAAGCTCATGATGGAGCACGCCCGCAACCTGGAGTTCGAAAAGGCAGCCCGGGTTCGGGACCAGTTAGCCATCCTCAAAGCGCAGGCTTTTGGCGCGCCGGGGCTGGACAATGTGGTGGTTTTGCCTCTGAAGGCGGGCTAGTTTTTACCTTGTGACCGTTCGGTCTACTTACCCGAGCAAAACAGTAGGATGATGGGTATACTTGACCCGCTTAGTCAACTAAACCCGTTTCCAGGAGTTTGCCATGCGTCTCACCACCAAAGGCCGCTTTGCCGTCACCGCCATGATCGACTTGGGCCTGCGCCAAAGCGGCGGGCCAGTCACCCTGGCAGCCATCAGCCAGCGCCAGCAAATTTCGCTTTCTTATTTGGAGCAACTCTTTGGCAAGTTGCGCCGCAACGAGCTGGTCGAATCCACCCGGGGCCCTGGCGGCGGCTACACGCTGGCGCGCAAGGCCACTGACATCACGGTGGCCGACATCATCGTCTCGGTAGACGAACCACTGGACGCCACCCAGTGCGCCGGCAAGGAAAACTGCTTGGGCGAGGGCAGCCGTTGCATGACGCACGACCTTTGGGCCACGCTGAACCTGCGCATGGTGGAGTTTTTGAGTTCGGTCACCCTGCAAAAGCTGGTCGATGACCAGCTGGCCAAAGGCCTGCAGGTCGAAGAAAAACCCAGCATCAAGCGTGCTATTTCCGCGCTACCTTTGTCGCAGCCCATTCGTATCAACGCACCCAACTCGGTGTTTGCCCTGGGTAACGCGTTTTCCAAAGGCTAAGACGCCTGCGCTACCCCCCCCCACCTAACCGATTGACAGAGAACCCCATGGACGCTACGCCCCACTTTCCCATTTACATGGACTACAGCGCCACCAACCCCTGCGACGAGCGGGTGGTGGACGCCATGGTGCCCTGGTTGCGCACCCATTTCGGCAACCCTGCCTCCCGCAGCCACGCCTGGGGCTGGGAAGCCGAAGAGGCGGTGGAGAACGCACGCGGCCAAGTGGCGGCGCTGATCGGCGCCGATCCGCGTGAAATTGTCTGGACTTCTGGCGCCACCGAATCCAACAACCTGGCCATCAAAGGCGCAGCGCATTTTTACAAGGGCAAGGGCAAGCACCTGATTACGGTGAAAACCGAGCACAAGGCGGTGCTCGACACCTGCCGCGAGCTGGAGCGCCAGGGTTTTGAAGTCACTTACCTGGATGTGCAAGAAGACGGCCTGCTGGACCTGGAAGTCTTCAAAGCCGCCATCCGCCCGGACACGATTCTGGCCAGCGTCATGTTTGTGAACAACGAGATAGGCGTAATTCAGGACATCGAGGCCATTGGCACGGTTTGCCGCGAAAAAGGCGTGATCTTCCATGTGGACGCCGCGCAGGCCACGGGGCGGGTGGCGTTTGATTTGTCGCAGATGCCTGTGGATTTAATGAGCCTGACCTCGCACAAGACCTACGGCCCCAAGGGCATTGGCGCTTTGTTTGTGCGCCGCAAGCCGCGTATCCGGCTGGAAGCGCAAATGCACGGCGGCGGCCACGAGCGCGGCATGCGCAGCGGCACCTTGCCCACGCACCAGATCGTGGGCATGGGCGAGGCCTACCGCATTGCCAAGGAAGAAATGGCCGCCGAGAACGTGCGCATCCGGGCCTTGCACGACCGCATGCTGGCGGGCCTGGCCGATGTGGAGCAGGTGTTCATCAACGGCAACCTGGAAAAGCGCGTGCCGCACAACCTGAACATGAGCTTTAACTATGTGGAGGGCGAGTCGCTCATCATGGGCATCAAAGGTTTGGCGGTATCGTCCGGTTCTGCTTGCACCTCCGCCAGCTTGGAGCCCAGCTACGTGCTGCGCGCCCTGGGCCGCAGTGACGAGCTGGCCCACAGCAGCCTGCGCATGACGATTGGCCGTTGGACCACCGAGGCCGAAATCGACTACGCGGTAGAGACCATCAAGCTCAATGTTGCCAAGCTGCGCGACCTGAGCCCCTTGTGGGACATGTACAAGGAAGGCATTGACATCTCCACCATCCAGTGGGCGGCGCACTGATCGCGCTGCGTCCAGATTTCCACGATTTATCTGTATTGAAGAGGTAACAACGCAATGGCTTATTCCGAAAAAGTGATTGACCACTACGAAAACCCCCGCAACGTGGGCAGCTTTGAAAAAGGCGACGACTCGGTCGGCACCGGCATGGTGGGTGCACCGGCCTGTGGCGATGTGATGAAACTGCAAATCAAGGTCAACCCGCTGACCGGTGTGATTGAAGACGCGCGCTTCAAGACCTACGGCTGCGGCTCGGCGATTGCATCGAGCTCGCTGGTGACTGAATGGGTCAAAGGCAAAACCCTGGACGAGGCGGCAGCCCTGAAAAACAGCCAGATTGCCGAAGAGCTGGCGCTGCCGCCGGTCAAAATCCACTGCTCCATCCTGGCCGAAGACGCCATCAAGGCGGCCGTGGACGACTACAAGAAAAAACACCTGAACTGATATGGCCGTCTCCCTGACCGAAGCCGCCGCACGGCACGTTACCCGCTACCTGACCAAGCGCGGCAAAGGTGTGGGCGTGCGTCTGGGCGTCAAAACCACCGGCTGCTCGGGCTTGGCCTACCAGCTTGAGTACGTTGACGAACTCGCGCCCGAAGATGTGATTTTTGAAGGCCATGGCGTCAAAGTGCTGGTCGACCCCAAAAGCCTGGCCTATATCGACGGCACCGAGTTGGACTTTGTGCGCGAGGGCCTGAACGAAGGCTTTCGCTTCAACAACCCCAACGAGCGCGACAAGTGCGGCTGCGGCGAATCTTTCCGGGTGTGACCGTTTTCTTGTGAACCTGCAAACCGACGACTTTGCGCTGTTTGGCCTGACGCCGCAGTTTGCCCAGGACAAGGCCGCACTGGACGCCCAGTGGAAGCTGCTGCAAGCCCAGGCCCACCCCGACAAGTTTGCCGCCCAGGGGGCCGCCGCCCAGCGCGTGGCCATGCAATGGTCCGCGCGCATCAACGAGGCCTACCGGCGCCTGAAAGACCCGCTGACCCGCGCCGCCTACCTGTGTGAATTGAACGGCGCGCCCATCAACGCCCACAGCAATACCGCCATGCCAGCGAGCTTTTTGGTGCAGCAAATCGAATGGCGCGAAGCACTGGACGAGGCGAATACCGCGTCTGAGGTGGAGGCGCTGCTGGATTCGGTCAACGCCGCGAAAATGGGCTTGTTGGCGGAATGCGCGCAACTGCTGGACGTGCAGCACGACTTTGCGGCAGCAGTGCTGCCGGTGCGCTGCCTGATGTTTATTGACAAATTTGCCCACGACCTGAACCAGCGCCTGGATGCGCTTGCATAAACCATCATGGCGCTTTTACAAATTTCCGAGCCGGGCCAGTCGCCCAATCCGCACGCACGGCGCATTGCCGTGGGCATTGACCTGGGCACCACGCATTCGCTGGTGGCCGCTGTGCGCAATGGCGTGGCCGAATGCTTGCCGGACGCCCAGGGCCGGGTGATTTTGCCCAGCGTGGTGCGCTACCTGGACGCCCAGCGCCGCCAGATTGGTTTTGAGGCACTGGCGCAACAAAGCAGCGACCCCGGCAACACCATCGCCTCGGTCAAGCGCCTGATGGGGCGCGGCCTGGCAGATATTGCGCACGCCGAGCGCCTGCCTTACAGCCTGGTGGCCACGCCGGGCATGGTGAAGGTGCGCACGATTGCCGGTGAAAAAAGCCCGGTGGAAGTGAGCGCCGAAATACTCGCCACGCTGCGTTTTCGCGCTGAGGACAGCTTTAACGACGACGTGTACGGTGCGGTCATCACCGTGCCCGCCTACTTTGACGACGCACAGCGCCAGGCTACCAAGGATGCAGCGCAACTCGCTGGCCTGAACGTGCTGCGCCTGATCAACGAGCCTACGGCAGCGGCGATTGCCTATGGGCTGGACAACGCGTCCGAGGGCGTGTACGCGGTTTATGACCTGGGTGGCGGCACTTTTGATATTTCCATCCTGCGCCTGAGCGTGGGCGTGTTCGAGGTGCTGGCCACCGGTGGCGACTCGGCCTTGGGTGGCGACGACTACGACCGCGCGCTGGCGGACTGGATATTGGCGCAAGCCCAATTGCAAGTGGACAGCCCGGAAGACCAGGCCATGCTGATGGCCGCTGCCCGCGCCTGCAAAGAGGCTTTGTCCGAGAGCGAAATCGCGCCGGTGGAGCTGGATTTGTCGGTAGGTCGCATCGACCTGTCGGTCAACCGCAGCGAGTTTGAAGCCGCCGCGTCTGACCTGACCGCACGCACTTTGCAAGCCCTGCGCCGTGTGCTGCGCGACAGTGGCTTGGGCAAACAAGACATCCAGGGGGTGGTGATGGTCGGCGGCTCCACCCGTATGCTCCACATTCGCACGGTGGTGGGCGAATTTTTTGGTCAAACCCCCTTGACCAA
>CAIYQF010000415.1 GCA_903928325.1 uncultured beta proteobacterium
ACCGGCCTTGTCGGCGGCGATTTTTTTGCCATTGGGCGTGCGGCCTACAGCTTGCAACACCATGTCGTAGACCTGAGGTGCTGGGGCGGTGCCACCGGGTTCGGCGCTCTCAAACGTCACCTCAATACCGTCGGGTAAAGCGCGGGCGCCCACCGTCTTGGTTTTGAGCATGATGTTGTCAAAGCGCGGTGCGTTCATCTTTTGCCAGATCTTGACCAAGTCGCGGTCGGCGCCTTGCATCAGCCCGTCCATCATCTCCACTACGTCCAAGCGCGCGCCCAGGGTGCTGTAGACAGTGCCCATTTCCAGCCCAATGATGCCGCCGCCCAAAATCAACATGCGTTTGGGCACCTCTTTGAGTTCGAGCGCGCCAGTGCTGTCCACCACGCGCGGGTCGTTCGGCATAAAGGGCAGGCGCACGGCTTGGCTACCTGCGGCGATAATGCAATTTATGAACGCAATCACTTTCTTAGTGCCCGTTTTTTCCTGGCCGTCGCCCGATGTTTCTTCCACTTCCACGTGGTTGGCGCCTACAAAAGCCCCGTAGCCGCGCACGGTCGTAACCTTGCGTATCTTGGCCATGGCCGCCAGGCCGCCGGTCAACTTGCCGATGACTTTTTCCTTGTGGCCGCGCAGCTTGTCGATGTTGACCACCGGCTTGCCGAAGTCCACGCCCAGGTCGCCCAAGTGCGCAACTTCGTCCATTACTGCCGCCACATGCAGCAGGGCTTTGGAGGGGATGCAACCCACGTTCAGGCACACGCCGCCCAGGGTGGCGTAGCGCTCAACGATCACTACCTTGAGCCCCAGATCGGCTGCACGAAACGCTGCCGAATAGCCACCGGGGCCTGCGCCCAAGACGAGCAAGTCGCATTCGATGTCTGACGTGCCGCCGAAGGAAGACGCCGTGGGGGCTGGGGCCACAACCGCAGGGGCTGCGGCGGGGGCCGTCTTGGCTGGTGCGGGCGCCGCAGCTGAGGGAGCCGCGGCTTCAGCGCCCGCAGCTTCAAGCATCAGCACGACCGAGCCTTCTTTGACCTTGTCGCCAAGCTTGACCTTCAGCTCCTTGACAACACCGCCATGGCTGGCGGGGATTTCCATAGAAGCCTTGTCAGACTCCACTGTGATCAGGCTTTGCTCGGGCTTGATGGTGTCGCCAGGGGCGACCATCAATTCAATGACGGTAACTTCGGCGAAATCGCCGATGTCTGGAACCTTGATTTCTACGATGGCCATTTCAGTTCCTCACAAAAGCACGCGGCGGAAGTCGCCCAGGATCTGGCCGAGGTAGACGTTAAAGCGCGCAGCGGCGGCGCCGTCGATCACGCGGTGGTCCCAGGTGAGCGACAGGGGCAGCGTCAGGCGCGGCTGGAATGCCTTGCCGTCCCAAATGGGTTCGATGGTGGAACGGCATACGCCCAGAATGGCGCCCTCGGGCGCGTTGATTATGGGCGTGAAGTAGCGCCCGCCAATGCCACCCAGGCTGGAGATGGTGAAGCTGGCGCCCGACATTTCCGCAGGGCTGAGTTTGCCGTCGCGCGCTTTTTTGGCCAGTTCGCCCATTTCCTGGCTGATCTGGAAGATGCCTTTTTTATCGGCGTCCTTGATCACCGGCACCATCAAACCGTTGGGCGTGTCGGCGGCGAAGCCGATGTGCCAGTAGTTCTTGTAGACGACGGCGTCACCGTCCAGGCTGCTGTTGAACTCGGGGTACTTCTTGAG
>CAIYQF010000416.1 GCA_903928325.1 uncultured beta proteobacterium
ATCATCAGCACCACGCCAAACTCGCCCACGGTATGTGCAAAAGTCAAAATGGCCGCGGTCACAAGACCTGGACGCGCCAGCGGCAATGCGACCGAAAAAAATGCGTCAAGCGGGCTGGCCCGCAAGGTGAAAGCCACTTCCATCGGTCTGGCGCCCATAGACTCAAAAGCGTTTTGCATGGGCTGCACGGCAAACGGGAGTGAAAAAATCACCGAACCAATCAGCAGGCCCGTAAAAGTAAAAGACAGCACGCCCCAGCCCAAAGCCTGCGTGACTTGCCCCAGCGGTCCATGCGGGCCCATTGCGACCAACAGGTAAAACCCCAAAACCGACGGCGGCAATACCAGCGGCAGCGTCACTACCGCCCCCAGGGGTGCGCGCCAGCCAGACCGCGTTTGGGACAACCACCAGGCCAGTGGCGTCGCCAGAACCAGCAACACGGCAGTGGCCGAAGCAGCCAGTTGCAGGGTCAGGGCAATGGCGTCCCAAGCATCACGGTTCAACGCAATATTCATAAGCCCTACAAACCGCTACAGACCGTATCCGTAGGACCGAATCAGCATCTTGGCCCGATCGCTACGCAAAAAAACCATCAGCGCCTTGGCAGCCATATTGTCTTTACCAGTGGCCAGCAAAACGGCATCCTGCTGGATTGGCGCATGTAGCTCGGACGGCACGGCCCACGCTGATCCCTGCGCCACCTTGCCATCAATCAAGACCTGCGACAAAGCGACAAAACCCAATGGCGCGTTCTCCGTGGCGATGAACTGGTAGGTTTGCGCGATGTTTTCGCCCTGCACCAACCGAGGCGTTAGGGCTTGCAACAGACCCAACTTAGCCATGGTTTCGATAGCGGCTGCGCCATAAGGTGCTAGCTTGGGGTTGGCAATGGCGATGCGCTCGAACGTGCCGCTGCGCAGAATGTCACCCTTATCGTCCACCAACCCGGGCTGCTTGCTCCACAACACCAGTTTGCCTGTGGCGTAGGTAAAACGGCTTCCCGCCAAGCCCAAGCGTTCTTTCTCGATCTTCAGCGGCGTCTCGTTGTCGGCGGCCAGCAGAACCTGAAAGGGAGCGCCGTTGCGGATTTGCGCATACAAATTGCCTGTCGAACCAAAGGACAACAGGGCTTTGTGCCCGGTTTCCTGTTCAAAGGCCTGCGCAATTTTTTGCATCGGGGCGATGAAGTTGGTCGCCACCGCAACGCTTACTTCGGCAGCCCGCGCGGACAATGCCACGCAAAAAGCGACGACGAGCAAACAGATGAACCTGGACAAACACATTCTCGCTATTCAAAATTAGAATAACGAGTGTATCACCGCTATCCCTTTTTGGGATAGCGAAACCCCTAAGGCCTCCCTAGCCCATGAACCCCAGTCCATTGCATTTCGCCCAGGCATTTGGGCACGAGGCCACCGACAAGCGGCTCGACATCCTCAAGCGAATTGGCGAGGTCGGCTCCATTTCCGAAGCCGCTCGCAGCGCCAACGTCAGCTACAAGGCCGCCTGGCAAGCCTTGGAGACGCTAAGCAACCTGGCGGGTTCTGCGCTGGTGGAAAAGGCGGTGGGAGGTAGCGGCGGCGGCGGCGCGCGCCTGACCCAAGCTGGGGTGCAATTGCTGGAAGCGGCCGAACTATTGAACCAATCACGTGCCAGTGTGCTGACCATGTTGGAACAGCGATCGGGCAACACCTTGAACCTAGCGGGCTTGGTGGGGCTGGGGCTGCGAACCAGTATGCGCAACCAATTGCCCTGTCAGGTGAGAGCTGTCACACAAAGCCAGGGGACGGCGCGCGTCCAACTGGAGCTGGCCAACGGCGCAACGCTGGCATCCAAAATCACCAAGGAAAGCGCAGAGCTGTTGGGACTCAAAGCGGGCATGTCGGCCTTGGTGCTGTGCAAAGCCACTGCCGTGCAGGTCGGAGTGGGGCTGCAGGGGCCTGAGTGCCTCAATCGCATGCCGGGCGAGGTGGTAAGTGCCCCATTGCCCACTGCGGGTGGCGAAACATCCATTGCGCTGATGCCGGGACTTCAAATCATCGGGTTTGCGGCGTTGGGCCAGGAGCTTTTGGTAGGGCAATCGGTCCTGGCCACTGTGGATGAGTCCGCCCTTGTGATTGCTGTTACTGGCTACTAGCAAACAAAAAAAGGTATCCGGATTTTTCGGTGGATTAAGACTGGTCGTATGACAAGGTTAAGGCCATCCACCGGAAAACCGGACTTCCAAAAAAAAAGCCTTTGTCCTTTTTGGACAAAGGCTCTTTCCGGCAAAGCGCTATTACGCGTCGACGGTGGTAGGCAGGTCGAACTCGTCGTCCAGGCTTTCGCTCTCCATCGCGGCAATCTCGGCGTACTGCACGCCGTTGAGCTGGTGGCGGTAGGCCAGATGGGCATGGCGGGCTACTGCTTCGTCGTGGCCCTCGTCGTCTGCGTCGGCAGCGGCCAGGTGGTGCTTGGCGGCGGCGGTGAAGTGGTGCGCAGCCATGCGGTGGTAGTCACCGACCGTCTCAAAATCTTCTTCCGACGGTTCCTCGATAACGGGGGATGTGTTTTCAGTCATAAAGTACCCATTCTGTGTTGAAGCACGGCGACTTGCCGCAGCGCAAGAATCGTCGGTGCCGGTGAATCCTGTGTGACAACACCGAAGCTTTTAGCAGCGCGAAACGGCAGCAGCCCGATCTACTGGTTGATGGACTGGATGCGCCCAGATGCCGGCACCTGCACCGCGCCCTTCATTCGAAAATACAGCTTGACCACAGCGGAGTCAATTTCGCCGGTTTGCCGGTTTTTCCCCTGCTGAAACAGGGTGAAACCATCGCCCCCATCGGCCAGGAAATTGTTGGTGACGACGCGGTAATACTGCTCGGCAAGGATCGGCTCTCCGTTGAGCGTGACTGAGCCTGGCAGCACGCGCCTGCCCTCGCCACGTACAGCGCCAGCCGGGGCCGATGCGTCCCAGGTATAGCCAAAACCTTGAGAAACCGACATCACCACCCCACGCCCATAAGCCCGCTCCCATTGCTGCTCCAGCAATCGCACGATTTGCTGGCCCGTCAAGTCCATGCTCACCAGGGTGTTGTTGAATGGCAGCACATTGAAGAGCTGGCCAAAACTCACCGACAAACTGCTCACCAAATCGCTGCGGATGCCTCCGGGGTTGGTGAATGCAATTTGCGCCGGACGGCTGCCGTCATCGGTACGGGACGCGCCCACCAGATAGGCGTCTGCAATGACGGCGCCCAGCGCGCTTTCGCCTGCGGCGTTGGTTTGCCGGGTGAGCGGCGCCGCAATGCGGCCGATCACCGCATCCGAGATCGTGGCACTCAGGTCGCCATAGCGGCGCACCAAGGCATCCACTTCGGGGTCTGGCGCCAGCGCCAGCAGCTGCGCGGGCACGGCCAGCAGCGAACCTTGCATGTCTTTGACGCCTTGACCGTTCACCACCACCAGGTTGTTGGCATCCTTGGCTCGCACCTTTCCGGTAGCGCGGTCCACCAGCAGATCGATTTTGGTCAGCAAACGTCCGTAGTAGCCCGACTGGGTGATCAGCAGTCCGCTGGGACGGGTACACACGTATTCTTGGTGCGTGTGGCCACTGACTACCACGTCCACGGCCGGATCCAGGCGGTCGGCAAGGGGAACGATTTCTCCGCTCAGGCCCGGACATGATTTGTCTTGCACGGTGCGCGCCGTCGTTTGGCCACCCTGGTGAATTAACACCACGATGACGGTGGCGCCTTGGCTTTGCAACACGGGTACCAGGGCGTTGATGGTGGCAACTTCATCCTCAAAAGCCAGTCCGGCCACGCCCGAGGGCACCACCATGCTGGGCGTATCGCGCAGCGTAAGGCCAATAAAGCCGATTTTTACTCCATCCACGGTACGAATATCGTAGGGTGCAAACAAGGTGTTTCCGGTGGCTTGGACGCGCACATTGGCGGCCAGGTAGCGAAACTTGGCACCGGCAAACTGCCCTTGGTTCATGCACGTGTCGCGCCCCACCACGCCCGCGCTACCGTCTGCGGTCAGCGGGAAGCAGCCGCCGTTTTGCAAACGCAGCAGTTCGGCGCTGCCACGGTCAAATTCATGGTTGCCCACGCTGGCCACGTCCAGGCCAAGGTGGTTGAGCACGTCCACCGTTGGCTCGTCATGGAACAGGCCCGAGCTCAACTGCGAAGCCCCCACCATATCGCCCGCTGCCACAAGCAACGTGCGGGCAGGGTTTTGCTGTTTTAAGCTGCGCACTAACGTCGACAAATAGGCTGCGCCGCCTGCAGACACCCGTGTGCCCAACGGATTGGCCGCATCCGGCACCAGCACCGGCGCCGCCGGCGGCATGATGTTGCCGTGAAAGTCATTGAGGGCGAGCAGAGAGATGGTCACCGACGCTTTGTCCTCCAAGCCTTGGCTGGAGACCTGGGCTAGCAAGGCCGTGGGCGTGGCGCACACCACGGCCCCTAACAGCGCAATGCCAATGTGTATTCTTTTGTAAGTCATCGGGACAACCTTTTTGCGAAACGGGGTCGCAGTCAAAACAATAATGCCTTGGTTTCGCGAACGAAACCAAGGCACTTCCTAATCAGATTCCAAGCGATGCTGGCCAAGGGGCATCACTGCATCAGAACTCCGATCGGAAGGTAAGGGCCGCGAAACGAGGCGCACCAACGTAATACGCGGGTGCGCTACCGCCTGTTCCCAATGCACGGGTGGTGAAGTTGCTTCCGCTGCCTGAACTGATCTGCACATACTGTTGGTCAAACAGGTTGGTTACATTGAACTGAATGCTGGGCTTCTTGAAAAATCCGGCGTCAGCGAAACGATAGCCCAGCGTCGTATTCACAATGGCGCGGGCGTCCACCGACTGATCGTTGACCAAGGTGGAGTAGCTCTGACCAGTGAACTTGGTGTCCCAATTGCCATACCATGATCCACTCGTGTAGTTCACACGGATGCCGCTCATCACCTCAGGGGTATCGGGCAGTTGCTTGCCGGCAGTCGCTTCATAGGTATCGGCAGCGGTACGCATATCGCTTTGCATTTTGCTGCTGGTGTATGACAGGGAACCATAGACCGACCAGTTTGCGTCCAATTTGTAACCCGTCTCAAGTTCGAAGCCCTGGGTTTTGACACTGCCTACATTGTTGTCAATGCTGACACCAGCGACTGGGTCGTAGGCAGTAGCTATGCGGTTTTGGAAATCAATCGCAAACAAAGAACCCGAGAACGTCCACGCGTCGCTGGCGAAGCGGTAACCAATATCCAGATTGGTCGAAGTCTCCTTGTCAACCAAGGGGTCGCGCTGCGTAGCACCGGTCAACACACCGTTGACCACCGAGCCGCCGCTGAGCACCGTCTCATAGCTGAAGTTGCCTGGCGCCTTCATGTTGGCTGCTACGTTGAAAAAAACCTGGCGTTGGGCATCGAGGTTGTAGCGCGCGCCCAGGCTGGGCAGCAAGGCGCTATAGGTCTTGTTGACCGAATAATCCACGCCGCGCGAGGCACCGGCGTTCGCGTAGTTGTCAAACGCACGGTTGATCGACGTGTTGCGCAAACCCAGTTGCAGGTTCAAAGCGTCGTTCAACAAGTTCACGCTGTCTTGTACAAACATGCTCGACCCCGTGCTGATAGTCAGTTCGTTTCGCCCTTGGTATGCGACGCCGTTGGCCAGGAGCAAATAGTTTGACGCGTTCTCCAACCAACGGTCGGTTGAGTTGCCAAAATTATCAAAGGTCGTTGCAGGTTGGGTCTGCTTATGGTTCGCACGTTCAAACCAGTAGCCAGCCAAGACGTTGTGGTTGTCCCACTTGGTATTGGCCTTCAAGGTGATGCCTGGTCGGTTGGTTTCCGTGACCGAACTGCGGTACACAGCGATCGTGTCCAAGGTGTCACCATCGCCGTTGATGTCGCGCAAACCACCGCCCACCGCCGTGGCGCCACTGGCACCCTCTTTCAAGGTCGTCATTTGAGAGCCACCCGTGCCATAGCCGTACCAAAAATATGGCTCGGCTGACAGGGTCGTTTCCTTGTCTAAGTTAAACTCGGCCTTGCCGGTCCAAAGGTAATTTTTAAACGGATTGGAGTTAAAGGCGTAGTACTGGTCCGTGGCCACACTTTCTGTCTGGGCCGTTCCATTAACCGCTGTCAAATGGGTTTGCGGTGTGGCCGAATAGTCCAGGCGGTTTCCGCTGGCGGCGATTTGCGCATAGGTCAAGGTGCGGTAATTGTTGTTCAACGCTTTGTTGTACAAAAAGCTGGTGGCCAAAAACACGCTTTCGCTGGGCTTGAACTCAGCGCCAATATCAATATGGTCACGATCGGCTTTGCCTGGGCCCTTGAATTTGTCCACATTGGCTTTAGAGTAAGAAAAATAGGCCTTGGCCTTGCCATCGGCAAACTTTCCGGTGTCCACACGCATGAAGGTTTTGGACAGGTTCAGGCTACCGAGGGTTTCAGAGAATTTAAAACCGTACGCGTCAGACGGTGCACAGGTCACCATACCCACGTTACCGCCGGACGCGCCCGCGTGCGGGGCTTCAGTGTCGGTGGAACCCTGGGTCAAAAACACTTCACACAGGTTGTCGGTGTCGGTGTACTCCATCGGATAGACCGCGAAATTTCCCGAGTCATTCACCGGCGCGCCGTTGATGGTGAAACCCATCTCATCGGAATTAAATCCGCGCACCCGCAGGCCGCCACCAAACATTCCGCTGGCGTCGTGGCTGAACGTATCTACGCCGGGCAACATTTCAATGGCTTGGTAGGGGTTGCTCGTGGGGTTGAGCGAATCCAGATGGGCCTTGCTCACCGAGCTACGGGCTTTGGGCGTTTCTTCCTGAATGATCAAGCCGGTGCTGGCGCCGGCCGGCAGCGCCTCAACGGTAATGCGCCCAATATCGGTTGCCGCTTGCTGCGCCCACAGGGGAGAAGCAGCGCAAACGGCGGCTGCAACCAGCGCCAGTCGGGTGGGTTTGAATTTTTTCATGATTGGAGCCTTTAATAAATTGAAAAGTAAGGAGAGAAACTAAGAGCCACTGGGCGGAACAAAACTCAACTCGGCCGTGAACTTGTGCTGCTCATCGTTGGGCCAAGCGCTGTCTGGGAAAGCCGGAAAAGCGCTTCGCCGCACGGCAGCCTTGGCCGCATCTTCGAGAATGGACGGGGCATCGCCGGGCAACACCCCGACGTCCACCAACACGCCAGTACGCGTCAGCACAAACCACAGCTTCACGGCGCCCTGAGGTCTTTGTTGGCTGGCCTGGCGACCCGTGGGGTAGCGTTTGGCCGCGTCTATAGTCGCGCGCAGCTTGCCAACGTATTCGGCTTCCAGCGAAGGCGCTTGGTGCGCCCGCTCCAGCGCCGGGGCGGGCGGCACCACCACCTGCGCGGGTTTGGCGATAACCGCCTCCGGTGTTGCCTGAACCACGGGCGTCGGTGCCGCTACCGGACTGGGATGCGGCGCCACGGGCGCCGCAGTCGGCGTGACTGACATCGCGATAGGCGCAGGGCTTGCAGGTTTGGGCGTCTCTTGAACCGTTTGCGGCAGTGGCTTGGGTGGTTGTGGCAGCGGCACAGGAACGGGCGGCGGTGGAGGCGGCGGCAGGATGACCTCTTGAATTACCACCGCCTGCAGGGGCTTTTGGATGACCTTGATGGCCTCAGAGGCCTTGCCGCTCAATACCAAGTAGGCAACCACCACATGTAACACAAGGGCCCACGCAAGACCCGCAGGAAAACGCTGAGCATCTGCTGGTTGGTACGCCGCGTGCGCGTAGGCAGCAGCGAAGGAGGTAGGCATGGTTTGCGCAGACATTACAAAAACTGCTCGCTGCCAACAATGGCCACTTTGACCAAGCCCAGGCGCTTGGTGGTTGCCAGCACCTTGGTAAACAAGGCGTAGGGTGCCGCCTTGTGTGGGCGGATATGAATCTCTGACTGGGTTGTGGCACCTGCCAAGGGCTGCAAGCTTTGCTCCAATTCGGCCAGATCCACTTCAACACCTTGCACACGGACCTGCCCCTGGGCTGTGACGTCAATTTGGATTTTTTCCGGCTTGGGCTGGTTCAAAGGCGGCGAACCCGCCACAGGCAAGTCCATGTTGACTGCGTGCAATTGAATGGGGATGGTGATGATCAGCATCACGAGAAGCACCAACATCACATCGATCAAAGGCGTGGTGTTGATGTCCATGATGACCTCGTCCTGCGTGCCGCCGTTACGCAAAGAAAGCGCCATGCCTAGCCTCCCAACGCGGCGGGTTCGGTGATAAACGCCACCCGGCTTATCCCCGCACGCTGACATTCCAGTAAAACGCGCCCCACACTCTCGTACTGCGCAGCTTGGTCACCTCGGATCTGAACATCGGGCTGTGGGCGCATGCGCGCCACTGCTTGGAGGCGGGGAAGCAAATCATTGCGGTTGGGCACAGGTGCATCAAACCAATACATGCGACCTTCGCGATCTACGGAAATGATGATGCTGTCGGGCTTGGTCTCCCGCACCTGCACCCGCTCGCTGGGCAGTTTGACCGGGATAGAAGTGGTCACCACGGGAATGGTAATCAAGAAAATAATCAACAACACCAGCATCACATCCACCAGCGGCGTGGTGTTGATGTCCGACAAAGCGGCGCCCTCGCCCGCCAGTTCTCCAAGTTGCATTGCCACAGCTAAATTACTTGGAGGCGGCTGGCGTGGCGCTTAGCGCGGCCACGTGCAGGGCTGTGCCAAAGGAGCGCAGCACATCGAGCGCCTGCTTGTTGCGGCGCAACAGCCAGTTGTAGCCCAGCACAGCCGGCACTGCCACGGCCAGGCCAATGGCGGTCATGATTAAGGCCTCACCCACAGGGCCTGCGACCTTGTCAATGGAGGCCTGACCCGACAGACCGATGGCTGTTAGCGCATGGTATATACCCCACACGGTGCCAAACAGTCCGACAAAGGGCGAAATTGATCCCACCGTAGCCAATACCGCCATCCCCGATTGGGTGCTGCCCTGTACCTGGTCCACCGCCGTCTGTACGCGCATGACCACCCAGTCATTCAAGCTGACGTGGTCGTTGAGCGCGGGGTGTTTCTCGACTGCATCGATGGCCGCGTCGGCGACAAACCGGAATGGGCTTTGGGGTGGCAGGGCTGCAGCGCCCTGGGCCAATGCACCGGCCCCCCAAAAGTCCTTGCCGGCCTGCGCGCCATAGGACAGCAAGCGCGATTGCTCTAGCAGTTTGGACGCGATCACATACCAGCTACCCAAGCTCATCAGCAGCAGCAAAAGCAAAACGATTTTGGCCACCAGGTCCGAACCGCTCCACAAGGCCCCGATGCCGTAGGGGTTGGCCGTGTCAGCAACTGTGGCTAGCTCCTGCGCATAGGCAGGGCTTAGCTGCACCAGTGCCAGCAGCAAACTGACACACAAAACATATCTGGAAGAGCGGGTAAGAAGCATGGTCGGGCGAATGGTGAATACAGTGCCAGACTCTACGATTGAATTATTTGATTTTTATGAATTTTGCATGTTAAAATTATTAAATTTAAATAATTCGCAAATTTTTATTCATCATTGCGTAGCCATGAATGTGCAAAGGACTATGCGAAGGCCTTTCGTGAAACCGTCACGGCAATTTCACGAACCTGGAATAAATTTCGTAACAAACATGTTTATGGGCTGCACTTCATTGACAACCACCTCTGCATACATAGGCACACATCGCGTCGGCGCTTCAGCACCATTTCTCAAGTCCATCGCCATCGCCTTGTTGGCTGGGGCCTTGACGGCTTGTTCGCCACGCTACCTCATCGTTCAAAGCCTGGGCAATGAACTTGCCGGTCAAGGACAGGCGGCGGAGGAAGACCCTGGGCTTGCGCGGGAGGCCAGCGCTTTTTACTTGAAGCTCTCAGAATCCCTTCTCAAGGAGTCTCCTGGCAATACCAAGCTGGCGGAGTCCGTCTGCGCGGGGCTGAGCCAATACGCGTTCGCCTTTGTCGCGTTTGAAGCGGAGAAGCTCGCCGCCCGCGATGCGAACGCGGCCTATCGCATGAACGAGCGTGCCAAGCGCCTCTACCTCAGAGCCCACCGCCACGCCATGACCGCGCTAGAACTCTCGATGCCGGGCTTTGCGGCGCAACTGGCACTGCCCAACGAAAAACAATGGCCCGTGCTGTCGCGGGAGCAAGTGGAGCTCGCCTATTGGGCTGCGGCCTCGTGGGGCGGCTTTATATCGCTGTCCAAGGATGTGCCCGATGCGGTGGCAGACCTGCCTTTGGCCTACCGTTTGGCGGGCCTGGCTTGGAAGCGTGACCCGCACTATGGTGACGGGGGCCTGGCCAGCCTGATGGGAAGTTTCGAGGCAGCCATCCCAGGCGGCTCACTGGCCAAGGCTACACAGTATTTTGACGCTGCATTAGCCGACAGCGCCGGTATGAGCGCCGGCCCTTTTGTTGCGAAGGCCGAAGGCGTTGCGCTGACCCAAG
>CAIYQF010000417.1 GCA_903928325.1 uncultured beta proteobacterium
CACCGCCCAGCGCGGCTCGCGGCTGACAAAGCCCAGGCGCTGTTGCAGCGCCAAGCTGTTGACCTTGTAGACCACGCCGTCAATGTCAAAAGGCAACTGGTCGCGCAACGCTCCGATGCGCTGGTGAAACGCCACCAAGCCCTCGGCGCCCAGCGCCGTGCTGGTCAGCTCAGCCACCGGAAAGCCCCAGGCTTTGATCGCCAGCAGCAGCTCCATGTGCGTGCTGGCTGCCAATGCGCCGCGCACCTCGCCCACGCCGTAGGCAAAAAAGCTTAAGGGGCGCTCGGCGGCAATCGCCGGGTCGAGTTGGCGCACCGCACCGGCGGCAGCGTTGCGCGGGTTGACGAAGGTTTTTTCGCCCTTGTCGCCGCGCGCAATGCGCGCGCGCTGGCGCTCGTTCAAGGCCTCAAAGTCGTCACGCCGCATATAGACCTCGCCGCGCACTTCCAGTACCTCGGGCAGCTGGCTTTGATCAGCGGCCAGAAGCTTGAGGGGAATTTGGCCCACGGTGCGGATGTTTTGCGTCACGTCCTCGCCGTATTCGCCGTCGCCCCGCGTAGCGGCCTGCACCAGCACACCGGCCTCATAGCGCAAATTGATGGCCAAGCCGTCGAACTTCAGCTCCGTCACAAACTCCACCGGCGGCGCTTCGTCGGTGAGTTCCAGCTCTTTGCACACCCGGGTGTCAAAGGCCAGGGCACCGCTGGACTCGGTGTCGGTCTCGGTGCGAATACTGAGCATGGGCACCGCGTGGCGCACGGAGATGAAGGCGTCCAGCGGCTTGCCCCCTACGCGCTGGGTGGGGGAGTCGGGTGTGCGCCACTGGGGGTGGGCCGCCTCAAGCGCCTGCAGTTCCTGGAACCACTGGTCGTAGACGGCGTCGGGCACTTCCGGGGCATCGAGCACGTAGTACTGGTGGCCGTGGTGCTGCAGCAAAGTGCGCAATTGCGCCATGCGCGCTTGGAGCGGCGCCGCTAAGGCGGACTCAGGCGCGGAGGCAGAAGAAAGGTCGGGCGTTGGCATGTGCAAAACGGCTTACCACAAGGCGGTGGACTGGCGCAAAGCCTGCACGGCGCGTGGGGGCCAGGCTGGGTTCAGGAAAAAAGGCGGCGCGCCAAGGCGGAGCCAGCCGCAAAGTCGCGTTGTTCGAGCATGTCATACAGGCGGTGAAGCTCCTGGCTGATGCTGAGCAGCGCTTGCGGCGACAGGGCTTGGCCGTTGTCGTCGGTGACCACGCCGTCCATGCTCTGTGCCATGGCCTGGGCGGCTTGGCACATGCGATCAAAAGGCTGGTCGGCACGTTCCACCTGGGGCACGTCCAGGTGCAAAACCAGTTCGTAAATCGCTGTTTTGTCCGGGTCTTCTGCCAGCACGGCCTGGCTGTCAAAGGTCAAAGACAGCAGGGGTGGCAAACCGTCGGCGGCGCCGGGCATGACCATGCGCCCAGGCAGTTGCCCAGCCACAAAGCCCTGCTGCGCCGCCATCTGGGCCACATAGCCCGGGCTCCAGGCCGCTTGGCGAACGCGCAGATTGAGCCCCAGCTGGGCGTCATGCGCGCTGGCAAAATTGTCGAGCTCGCGGGCCCGCGCGACTTCATCGCGCATCTCGGGAAACTCCGGCGTTGCGCCCAAGGCATCGGCAAAAGTTTGTGTTTTCACCACGAATTCAGAGTACTCGATTTCGTTGAGCGGCCCCGAGCGGTTGGCCAATTGAACGCCGGTTTGAAATACGTGGTATCGCGCACCGGCCGCCGGGCTTTCCCACTCCTGGGTGTCGACGTTGAAGCCTTCGATGGAAAACAGCTTAGTCCCAGCACGCCGGGTGGTGGGGAAGGCGGCCATTGCGGCCTCGCCGGACACTGCAGTGGCCAAAGGGTCGAGGTTGACGGCGGCAATGGCGTCTATCAAGGCGTCTATCGCCGGGCGCCGCGCCATCGGATGCGACAGGCGCATGGCATCAAAACCTTCGTCGTCCAAGGAAGGCTCCTGCGCCGCCGCTTCGCTTTCTGGCTCTGCACCCACGGGCTCGGGCTGACGGGGAGCGTTTGCACGGGCGGCCCAGGCGCTGTGGACCACCAGAGCCAGCAACACCAACGCACCAATCACGACCAAGCCGAATTGCAAGTTACCCATGTTGTGCTCTCTTCATCTCGTTTAGTGCCCGACTGATTATGGAACTTAGGACTGCTGTACCAGGTCCACAGCCGCTTCCATGTCCACCGCCACAATGCGTGAAACGCCCTGCTCTTGCATCGTGACGCCGATGAGCTGTTCGGCCATTTCCATGGCGATCTTGTTGTGGCTGATAAACAAAAACTGGGTGCTCGCGCTCATGCTGGTCACCAGCTTGGCGTAGCGCTCGGTATTGGCGTCGTCCAGCGGTGCATCGACCTCGTCCAGCAGGCAGAAAGGCGCCGGGTTGAGCTGGAAGATGGCAAACACCAGGGCAATTGCTGTCAATGCCTTTTCCCCACCCGAGAGCAGATGAATGGTCTGATTCTTCTTGCCCGGTGGTTGCGCAATCACCTGCACACCAGAGTCCAGAATCTCTTCGCCCGTGATCACCAGCCGCGC